>JBKBTU010000012.1:3393-23737 GCA_046290715.1 Sphingomonas sp.
ATCGACGATCGTCGCGCCGACGAGCACGCCACGGCGATTGAGCGAGCCTTCGATATGCCACAGCAGGCGGGTCGGAGCCGCGTGATGGCGGGGCAGGGCGAGCTGGACGACCGCGCCCAGCATCAGGTGCCGGCCGGCGGTCGCGCTGGAGAAGCCGGTCCGGCGGATCGTCCCGTCCGCGTAGAGGACGTAGAGCGTTTCGCGGTCCTGCCACAGGCTCGCCTGGCGAACCAGATGGTCGCCGGAGCCGAGACGCGGCAGGGGGCGCGACAGCGCCCAGAAGTCGCCGCCGCCGAAATCGGTCTGCCGGCGGGTGCAGTCGAAGCGTGCGGGGTCGGCGAACAGGGCTGCGGGCGCTTCGGGCACGCGAGCGGGCAGCAGGCAGACCGGCACGGTCGTACCGACGGCTGCGGCCGGCGTCGCGGACAGGCCGGCCAGCATCAACAGCAGCGCGGCCAAGGCGCGTCTGACGAGGGACCCATTCGGCATGGCCACAGGCCTAGCCCGTTTTATCCAAATCAATGGTAAACGACGCGGCAGCCATGTCGCGACATGGGCTCTGCGGCATGCTCGCTTCCCGCCACGGCAGGGTTGCCCTAACGTGTGGCGATGAGCTGGAACGGAATTTGGACGGAGCCGCGCGTCGGCTGTGGCGCCGCGATCGTTGCGGACGGCCGCATCCTGCTGATGCGCCGGCTGCGCGAGCCGGAGGCGGGCATTGGGGTCTCGCCGGCGGCAAGATCGACCTGTTCGAAACCGCAGAGCAGGCGATGCGGCGCGAGGTGGCGGAGGAACTCGGCATCGTCGTCGACGAGGCCGTTTTGCTGTGCTTCGTCGACCAGATCGATCGCGACCGCGGCACGCATTGGGTGGCGCCGGTCTTTGTCGTTCGGTCCTTTCGCGGCGAACCGCGCAATTGCGAACCCGAAAAGCATGAGGGGCCGGCTTGGTTCGCGCTCGACGCGCTACCTGCGCCGCTGACGACACCGACGATCGCGGCGATCGCTGCGCTGACCGCAGGTGAGGTTCTCAGCTGATCGAAGGCAGGGCGCATAGGCCGATGACGACGAGCGATCCGCCCGCGACGCGGATCCGCAAGGCCAGCGAAGGGAGCAGCGCCACCTCGACCACTTCGCCCTGGCGGGCGGCGACGCCATCGACGGTCAGGTGGACGATGAGCCGCATCACCGCCGCAGCGAAGCGCGTCGCCGCGTCCTCGCCGACCGAACCGACGATCGTGTGCAGGCGTTCGCACTCGGCCGCGGCGGGGACCGTCCAGCGTAACGGCATCGCACCGCTTGCCGCGGGTGCGGTCGATGAAGGGCGGGCCACGGAGCTTCGGTGCCGCTGGATGACATCGTCTCCAGCCGCCAAGGGTAGATCGGCAAGGCTGGCCATGACCTGCCAGCCGCCGAGCCGGCGCACGAGCGCATCGCTGTCGAGGAGGGCACCGTCACCGTCGTCGGCCGCGACGGGAGGCGGGTCATCGCTCGGGGGCTGAGGCCCCTGATCCGATCCGCTAGTCTCGCCGCCGCCCATGGCATCGGACTATCACGGAAACGGACCGAACCCGCTCGGGTCCGATCCGTTTCGGATGTTATTCGGCGCCGGCGGGCTCCGCCTTGCCGCGCTTCTTCGGCTTCTTGGGCGCGGCGGGCTCGATCGCATGCTCGTAATGGACCGCGACGATCCGCTCGCCTGCGGGATCGAGTTCGACCGGCAGCAGCCAGGATAGCGAGGTGAGCGCGAGGACGCGGTGGCGGCTGCCCTTGAGGTCGAACTGGCGGGGATCGGCCATGTCGACCGCGGCGAGCGGCCAGGCATCGAGGACGTATCCCGACGGCGTCCAGCGGATCGAGCGGACATGGCTATCGCGGACCGGCTCCGACAGCGCCTCGGCGATGCGGACCATCAGCAGGAGGTTGCCGCTCGGCAGCCGGGTGAAGCCGGGGTTGAACGCGCCGAGGACGTAGGTCGGCTCGGCGATCCCGCGGCGCAGCGGCGAGCGGGTGAGGTCGACGTCGTCGGGGGTGAAGATCAGCGCATCGTGCATGGGGCGTTAGCGTCGCTGCGGCACGGTGGTTCCCCGAAAATCCTCCCCGGCACGGGGAGGGGTACCGCCGACCGCAGGTCGGTGGTGGAGGGGCAGCCGCAGGCGACATCGCTTGGGGCTGCCCCTCCGTCAGCGCTGCGCGCTGCCACCTCCCCGTGCCGGGGAGGATCTGGAAATCAGAACGCCGCGCTGATCGAGAAGACGACTTGGCTCGCGGCGATCGAGCTGCCGTTCTTGGTCGAGGAGAAGTTCGGCTGGAGATAGGCCGATTCGCGCTTGGTGATGTCGGTATCGACATAATAGGCGCTGAGCGTCAGCGGCGTGCCCTTGATCGCGTAATCGGCGCCGAGCAGCCAGTCCCAGTAATGGCCGGTCGGCGCCGCCGAGGTGCCGTTGGGGCCGAGGCCGGAATTGCCGTCCGAATGGCCGATATGCGCCTTGGCGGTCAGCGGGGTGTTGGGCACGGCGGCGGCGAAGTCGCCCCACAGGTAGAGGTTGTCGTTGCCCTTGCCGGGATTGTTGGGGATGCCCGTCGCATAGGCGGCACCGCTGTTGTACCACTTGCCGAGCGCCTGCTGCTTGGGCGCATAGGCGACGCCGGCGAGCAGCGAGACCGGGCCGGCGGTGCCCGACAGCTTGACATAGGGTTCGGCATAGTCGGTCTTCGACGCGCCGCCCGGATACATGTACCAGGTGAGGCCGACGTCGAGCGCACCGCCGCCGATCGGGGTCTTGTAGCCGCCGATCAGGTCGAGTTCCATGTTGGAGCCGCCGAACGTGCCCCAGCCGGCGAGGTTCGACGCCCAGGTGCCGACGTAGATGCCGCTCGAATGCGCGATGGTGAGACCGCCCTGGACCGCCATCTCCTTGTCGGTCTGCGACACGCCGCGCAGACGATAGTCGGAGACGAGCGCGACGCTACCGGTGACGGTGACCGCCTTCGGCGGCGCGGTCTCCTGCGCGGCGGCGGGAAGGGCGGCGAACGCCGCGATCGCAGCCGCGGCAAGGTTCAGATACTTCATGGGACCCCTTTCGAAACAATGGAGGGTCCCTCCTGCGTCCGGTCCGCCGGCGCGCTCGCTCGCCTGTCGGCAAGGGGCGCCGGTCGTATCCGGACGCGTATTCGCTATCGCAGCATGTCAGGCCCGACAACCGTTTTTCGCAGGCCCTGCGTCGATCAATGGGCCAGTGCGGCAGTCTTGCCACGCGCGCCGAACAGCTCGACCGCGTCGCCGGCGGCGCGGCGGCGCTGGAACCAGTCCTTGATCAGCTCGGCGCAGGTGTGGTCGACGGTGGCGAGATCGCTGACGTCGAGCCGCACGTTGCCGGCGGGCGCGCGCTCCAGCGTGTCGGAGAGCTTGGGCAACGACACGAAGGTGGCGGCGCCGGACAGGTTGATCGCATGGGCGCCGGCGACGTCGCCCTCCTGCACCTTGAGGCCGAGGCGCTTGAGGTTGGGCACCAGCTCCAGCATCGACAGGCCGATGCCGACGAGCACGCCGGTCAGGAGGTCCGCCGCGACGACGGTGACGAGCGTCGCCGCCCAGATGAACGCGGGCAGCGGGCCGTAGTGCGAGAACAGGTGGCGCGCATGGCTGAGGCTGACGAGCCGCCAGCCGGTGACGACCAGGATCGCGCCCAGCGCCGCCATCGGGATCTCGCGCAGCAGCCAGGGCAGCAGCGCGACGAACGACAGGATCCAGATGCCGTGGAGCATGGTCGAGGCGCGCGTCTTGGCACCGGCCTGCACGTTCGCCGAGGAGCGGACGATGACGCCGGTCATCGGCAGCGCGCCGGCGAGGCCGCACAGGAAGTTGCCGACGCCCTGCGCGCGCAATTCCTTGTTGTAGTTGGTGCGCACGCCGTCGTGCATGCGGTCGACCGCCGCCGCCGACAGCAACGTCTCGGCGCTGGCGATGAAGGCGATGGCGAGCGCGGCGGCGATGATCGACGGATCGGCCCAGCGGGCGAACAGCTCGGCGCCGGGGAGGGCGATCGCCGAGCCGATCGACTGCGGCACGTTGACCCGTGCGACGTCGAGACCGAAGGCGAGCGCGACGAAGGTGCCGGTGAGCACGCCGACCAGCGCGCCGGGAACGAGCTTGAGCGAGGCGGGGCGCAGCTTCTCCCAGCCGATCATCGCGACGATGGTCAGCACGCCAATGCCGAAGGCGAGTTCGGCGGCGGCGATGTTGCCGGGCGACAGGCCGAGCAGGCGGCCGGGCGCGGCGGCGAGGTTCTGGAGGCCGCTCGGCAGCGGCTTGGCGTCGAACAGCACGTGGAACTGGCCGACGACGATCAGCACGCCGATGCCGGCGAGCATGCCGTGGACGACGGCCGGGCTGATCGCGCGGAACCAGCCGCCCAACCGGGCGATGCCGGCGACGAACTGGATCAGGCCGGCGAGGACGAGGATCGGGCCGAGCGCCGACATGCCGTGGTCGCGGACGAGTTCGAAGACGACGACGGCAAGGCCCGCGGCGGGGCCGCTGACCTGCAACGGCGATCCCGCGAGCGCGCCGACGACGATACCGCCGATGATGCCGGTGATGAGGCCCTTTTCGGGCGGCACGCCGGAGGCCACCGCGATGCCCATGCAGAGCGGCATCGCGACCAGGAAGACGACGATCGAGGCGGTCAGGTCCCTCGTCAGGACCGGTACCGATGGCAGTTTGAAGGCGCCCGACATGGGGACTATTCCTCGGCTTGAGCGACAGCGACGTCACCGGCGTGACGTGACGAGGAGGTGGCGGGCTGTGTCACGGCGATGCTGCTCCTCGCGATGCGGCGGCGCCGCATCCAGCAGGATCGTGTATCGTGCGGACTTTTCCCGTGCGCCGCGGTTCCGTGATAAAGTGTTTCCGAGGTCGCGCGTGTCGAAGTCTGATCCACTTACGTGGAAGCGGTGCCGGCCCTCACCCCACCCGGCGGCGCCCAGCAAAGTATCACTTTGCTGGGACCCCTCGGCCGCCCATCCAGGATACGCTGAGTGGGCGGCCGGGTGGGGGTGGGGGCCGGCACCGCCCCGGTCCAGCCTTGCTGGATCGCACACTAGCGCGGCAGGAAGATCGCCGCGCGCAGGCCGCCACCGGCCCGGTTGGAGAGGGTGAGCGTCCCGCCCTCCGCCTCGACGATGCGCGCGACGATGGGGAGGCCGAGGCCGAAGCCGACGGTGTCGCGCGGGCGCGCGCTGTCGAGCCGGACGAACGGTTCGAGCACGCGGCGCAGTTGGTCGTCGGGGATGCCCTCGCCATCGTCCTCGACCGCGATGGTGACGCCGGCCGCCGCGCTGGTCAGGCGGATCGCGACGTTGCCCGCATAATGGAGCGCGTTCTCGACGAGGTTGCCGAGCGCGCGTTTGAGCGCGGACGGGCGTACGGTGACCTCGCAATGCGCCGGACCGTCGTAGATGCCGGGCAGGCCGCGGTCCTCGACGTCGTCGATCAGCGTCGCGCAGAGCACCGCGACGTCGCTCAGCACCGGCCGCTCGGGGTCGCTGCCGCCGCCGAGGAAGGCGAGCAGCGAGGTGACCATCGCCTCCATCTCGCCGACGTCGCGCTGGATCGCCTCGCGCGTCGCGCCATCCGCGACGCCGTCGGCGCGCAGTCGCAGTCGTGCGAGCGGCGTGCGCAGGTCGTGGCCGACCGCGGCGAGCGCCTGCGTCCGGTCGGCGATCAGCCGCTGGATGCGCGCCGCCATGCGGTTGAACGCGGCGACGACGTGGCGGACCTCGCGCGGACCGGCTTCGGGGATCGGATCGTGCTCGGCGTCGCCGAACGTGTCCGCGGCGACCGCGAGCTGGCGCATCGGCGTCAGCGCGCGGCGGATCAGCAGACCGCCGATCACCATGAGCGCGACGGCAGGGACGAGCGCGAGGAAGATCCGCTCGGTCGCGAGATTGAGGTTCTGGAGCGGCTCGAGCGTGCGGAAATAGAGCCAGCTACCATCGCCGAGCTGTAGCCCGCCGGTGACGACCGAGCTGCGTCCCGGCGAGGTCAATCGCAGCCTGAGGTCGGACGCGGCGAGCGTCGGCTCCCAGTCGACGACCTGGTGGCGCATCGCATCGAGCGCGGGCGCGATCGGCGGCGGCGCGGGCAGGTCGCGCTGCCAGTCGAGCGCATAGCGTTCGGTGGTGAGGTCGTTCGCCATGTCGCCGCGCCGCTCGGGCGGCTGTTCGGCGATCAGGCGGCGCGCGATGACCAGATGCTCGGCGAGCCGCCGCGCCTCGTCGTCGCGGACCGCGAACTGGCTCGCGCGCTCGTAGAGGAGCGTGCTGGCGCCGAATTCGATCACCATGGTGAGCAGCAGGATCGCGACGATCTGTCCGAGCAGACCGATCGAAGGCTGGACGAAGCGTCTCATGACAATGCTGAGGGGCGGCCGGCGTCGGCTAACGAGCCTCCGTCATCCCGGACTTGTTCCGGGATCCACCCGTCCCCGCGACATGCGGACAATTGGCTTGCGGAACGGTGGACCCCGGAACAAGTCCGGGGTGACGGAAGGATGGCGGCGATTGTCTGCCGCCGGCTCAACGGCGCGTCACCTCGGTGTTGAGCATGTAGCCGACGCCGCGCACGGTGATGATCGGCGCTTCCTTGCCCGCGCTCGACAATTTGCGGCGCAGGCGGCTGATCAGCACGTCGATGCTGCGGTCGGAGCTGTCGCCCAGCCGCGTGCGCGACAGTTCGATCAGCCGTTCGCGCGCGATGACGCGGCCGGCGTGCTCGGCGAGGCTGACCAGGAGGTCGAACTCGGCACCGGTGAGGTCGACCACCGCGCCGGTCGGCGAGGTCAGTTCGCGGCGGGGCAGGGTGATCTGCCAGCCGTCGAAGGTCAGCACGCCCGCCTCGCGCTCGCCGGGGCGGCGTTCGAGCTGGCCGCGGCGCAGCACCGCGCGGATGCGGGCGATCAGTTCGCGCGTGCCGAACGGCTTGGCGATGTAATCGTCGGCGCCGAGCTCGAGGCCGACGACGCGATCGGTCTCCGAACCCTTGGCGCTGACGAAGATGATCGGCACCTCGCTCTTCTGGCGGAGCGCGCGGCACAGATCGATGCCGCTGGTGCCGGGCAGCATGATGTCGAGCAGGATGAGATCGACCGGACCCGCCTCCAGCGCCAGCCACATTTCGGGCGCGGCGGAGGCGGGACGGACGAGATAGCCGTTCTCCTGCAACGCGCGGGTGGTGAGGGTGCGCAGCGCGGGATCGTCCTCGACCAGGAGGATGGTGGGAGCGGTCATGGCCAGGAGGTACGCAAGACCGCCCGGAGGGTCAACCGCGCCGGTTTTTGCAGGCGGTGCCAGCCCGCTCCCCCTCCCGACCGCCCATCAGGATACCGTGTGGGCGGCCGGGAGGGGGTGCGGGCTGGCACCGCGAACCGGATACTCAGTCGGCGGCGACCGGGCCACCGCCGCCCTTCGGCCGGCGCGTGAACCACACGATCACGACCATCGCCGCGCACAGCCAGGCGGAGACGCGGAAGAGATCGGTGGAGGCGAGCAGATAGGCCTGACCCACCATCTGCCGCGTCACCGCGGCCGCCGCCTGCGTCGAGGTGGCGCCCAGCCGTTGCAGGCCTTCGCTCGCCATCTGGAACGGCACGCCCTGGCCGATCGCCTCGGCAAGCCGGCTCTGGTGCAGCGCCTCGCGCCGGTCCCAGGCGGTGGTGATGATCGAGGCGGCGAACGAACCCGCCACGATGCGCGCGAAGTTGGAGATGCCGGTCGCCGACGGGATGCGCTGCGGCTGGATGCCGTCCAACAGGATCGTCACCATCGCGAGGAAGAAGACGCTCATCGCGATCCCCTGCACGAGCAGCGGCGCCATGAAGTCGAACACCGCCGCGCCGGTGACGAGGTTGGAGCGCATCCAGTAGGACACGGCGAAGGCGAGGAACGCGACGGTCGCGAGCAGCCGCGCGTCGATCTTGCCCGACAGTCGCGCGGCGAGCGGCGAGATGACGACCGCGACGACGCCGCTGGGCGCGGCGATGAGCCCCGCCCAGGTGGCGGTATAGCCCAATTGCGTCTGCAGCCACAAAGGCAGGATCAGCGTGTTGGCGAAGAACACCGCATAGCCGAGGCAGAAGGCGAGCGTGCCGATCGCGAAATTGCGGTTGGTGAACAGCGACAGGTCGACCGCCGGATTGGCGTCGGTCAGTTCCCAGATGATCCAGGCGACGAAGCCGACCGCGGCGACCACTGCGAGCACGCAGATCGCCGGATCGTTGAACCAGTCGGCGTTCTTGCCGAGGTCGAGCATGATCTGGAGCGCACCGACCCAGACGACGAGCAGCATCAGCCCGACCGTGTCGATCGGCAGCTTGCGCGTCGGCGTCTCGCGGCTCTTGAGGCCGTTCCAGCAGACGAGCGTGGTGAACAGGCCGAAGGGCAGGTTGATGAGGAAGATCCAGCTCCAATGGTAATTGTCGCTGATATAGCCGCCGAGGATCGGGCCCATCACCGGACCGACCAGGGTCGTCATCGACCAGACGCCGAGCGCCGTCGAGCGCTTGTCGGGCGGGAAGATCGAGATCAGCAGCGCCTGGCTGCCCGGCATCATCGGCCCCGAGCAGGCGCCCTGGAGGATGCGGAAGACGATCAGCGACGGCAGGCTCCACGCGATCCCGCACAGGAACGAGGAGACGGTGAACGCCGCGACCGCGGTGCAGAAGGTGCGCACCACGCCGAACCGGCCCATCAGCCAGCCGGTCAGCGGCACGGCGACGCCGTTCGCCACCGCGAAGGCGGTGATCACCCAGGTCGAATTGTCGCTGGAGACGCCGAGGTTGCCGGCGATCGTCGGCAGCGAGACGTTGGCGATCGTGCTGTCGAGCACCATCATGAACGTGCCGAGCGCGAGCGCGAAGGCGATGAGCGCGAGCTTGCCGCCGGTAAGCGGTGCGGGTTGGGGGGGCATCAGGACCGGACCTCGACAGCCACGTCACCCCCACCCTTGCGCGGCTTCGCCGCTCCCTCCCTCTCCCGATGGGAGAGGGAAGAGCCGCTGGAGGCGGCGAAGGGTGAGGGTGAAGGGAACAGCATCAGCGATTGGCGGCGATGATCTGGCGGATCTTCGCCTCGACGGCGGGATCGGTGCCGTCGGTCGAATTGCGCGCATAGGCCGAGGCGGCGGGGCGGCCGAGGCGGGCGCCCGACAGGTTCGCCGTATCCACCGTCGTATTGACCGACAGGCCGACGCGCAGCGGGTTCTTCGCCAGCTCGTTCGCATCGAGGCCGATGCGCACCGGTACGCGCTGGACGATCTTGATCCAGTTGCCGCTGGCGTTCTGCGGCGGCAGCAGCGCGAAGGCGTTGCCCGATCCCGCCCCGACGCCGACGACATGGCCGTGGAAGACGAGGTCGTCGCCGTACATGTCGGCGGTGACGGTCGCGGGCTGACCGATGCGCAGATCCTTCAACTGCGTCTCGCGGAAGTTGGCATCGACCCACACCCGCGTCAGCGGCACCACCGCCATCAACGGCGTGCCGGCGGCGACCTGCTGCCCGATCTGCACCGTGCGCTGCGCGACGACGCCGTCGATCGGCGCGATGATGTGCATGTGGCTGCGGATGATCGCGGCGCGGCGATAGGCGGCGATCGCGGCCATCACCGCGGGATTGGTGCTGGTGCTCGTCCCCTCCACCGTGGAGCGCGACTGCGCCTGCTGGCTGACCGCGAGGTTGAGGTTGGCGCGCGCCACCTTCACCGCGTCGGCGGCATGGGCGAGCTCCTCGCCCGAGATCGCGCCCTGCGCCGCGGCGCCCTGGCGACGGGCGTAGTCGGCGGTCGCGGCGGAAAGCTGCGCGCGCGCCTGGACGACGGCGGCGCCGCTTTCGTTGACCTTGGAGAAGTCGGCGCGGGTCGCGCGCACCGCGCGGGCGAGTTCCGCCTCCGCCGAGGCGAGCGCGACGTCGGCGGTGGCGGGATCGAGGTCGATCAGCGGCTGGCCGGCCTTCACCGTCTGGGTGTTGTCGGCGTGGATCGCGGTGACCTGGCCGGCATCGCGCGCGGTGATCGCGACGACGTCGCCGGCGACATAGGCGTCGTCCGTCTCCTGTTCGGGCTTGGCGAGCAGGAAGTGGAAGACCGCCCAGACGATCAGCCCGATGAGGACGATCACGCCGAGGAGCAGGAAGGCGCGGCGGCGCGCGCGCGGCTTGCCGCCCGCTGCGGCGGGCTGAGGGACGGGAGCCTGTTCGGGCGCGGGGGCTTGCGTGTCGGTCATCGGCGGGGTTCCTGGGAGGAGAAGCCGCCGCCGAGCGCCAGCACCAGCGCGACGCGCTGGCGGGCCGCTTCGGCGGCGAGATTGGCCTGGGTCAGTTCGGCGTCGAGCAGGCGGACGTCGTTGTCGACGAGGTCGAGCTTGCTATCGAGGCCGCTGGCGACGCGTATCGCGTTCAACCGGTTGGTCTCGCCGTAGCCGCGCACGATCTCGGCGGTGCGGGCGCGCTGCTCGGAGAGGTTGCGGACCTGTGCGATGGCGTCCGCCGCCTCGCGTACCGCGCCGATCACCCGGTCGTTGTAGTCGGCGGTGGCGAGGTCGAGCGCGGCGGTCGCGCCGGCGAGATCGGCCTTCAGCCGGCCATTGTCGAACAGCGGCAGGTGGATCGCCGGCCCCGCGCCGACGGTGCCGGCATCGAGGCTGAACAGGTTGCCGAGGCCGATCGCCTGGAAACCGGCGAGCGCCGAAAGGTTGACGTTGGGATAGAAGGCGCGGCGGGCGACCTGCCGTCCGGCGGCGGCGGCGGCGATCCGCGCCTGGGCGGCAGCGATATCCGGGCGGCGCGCGAGGAGGTCGGCGGGGACCGCGGCGGGCAGCGGCAGCGCGGCGTCGAAGCGCAGGCTCGCGGGGCGGATCGCGGCCGCGTAGTCGGGTCCGCGGGCCGCCAGCGCGGCGAGCGCGTTGACCGCCAGCGCGCGGGTGCCCTCGGCACGGACCAGAGCGGTGCGCGCCTGGGCGAGCAGCGTCTGCGCCGCGGCGGCCTGGAGGTTGCTCGCCAGCCGGTTGCGGATGCGGACGTTGACCAGCCGCAGCGATTCTTCGCGTGTCGCGATCGTGCGGCGCGCGATCGCGGCCTCCGCCTCGGCGCGGGCGAGGTCGACATAGGTCTGCACCACCGAACCGGCGATCGCGAGCCGGGCGGCGGCGAGGTCGAGCGCGGCGGCCTCCGCTGAGGCGCGGGCGCCCGCGATCGCCGCCTTCTGCCGGCCGAACAGGTCGAGGTTCCAGGCGAGGTTCGCCTGCGCCTGGCCGACGAAGCGGACGGTGCCGCCATAGGGCGGCGGGTTGATGTAGCGTCCCGACAGGCGCTGCACCTGGCCCGAGCCGTCGAGCGTCACGTCAGGGCCGTCCTCCGCGCGGCGGCTCGACAGCACCGCCTGCGCCTGGGCGACGCGGGCGAGCGCGGCGTCGAGCGTCGGATTGCCCGCGGTCGCCTCGCCGACGATGCGGTCGAGTTGCGGGTCGCCGAAGCCGGTCCACCAATCGTCGCGGATCGCGGGCGCGGCCGTGGTGGCGAGGCCGAGCGACGCCGGCGCGACCGGCGCCACCGCGGGCGGGTCGTGCGGCACGGCGCAGGCGCTCGCCAGCAGCGCGGCGGTGAGGGAGAGATGGGCTGTTTTCACGCAGGGGTGCCTTCGTCGGGGGCCTGTTGCAGGGTGTCGCGCAGCCGCCCGAGCAGGCGGATCAGTTCGACGATGTCCCTGTCGTTCCAGTCGTCGAGCCAGCCGTTCCACACCCCGATGACCGCATCGCGGACCTCGGCGGCGATGGCGCTGCCCGCGGGAGTGAGCGCCAGCCTGACCTGCCGGCGATCCTCCTCGCCGCGGTGGCGCACCACCCAGCCGCGCTCTTCGAGCTGGTCGACCAGCCGCGTCGTCGCGCCCTTGTCGTGGCCGAGGTCGCGGGCGATCGCGGCGCAGGTCGTCGCCCGGTTGAAGTGGAGGGCGACGAGCGCGCTCCACTGCGTCTTGGTGATGTCGGCGGCGGCGAAGATCGGTTCGAGCGCGGCACTGCCGAGCTGTTCCGATCGGCGGATGAGGTAGCCGATCGACGTCTCGGGATCGAAGTTCGAGTCGGAGTAGAACGGCATATGGTTGCCATGGCAACCATTGCCTGGGCAGTCAATCAGATTTGTTGCCGTATGTTGCTGGGCGGTGAGCGATACGCGCCTCGTTGCCGAAAACGGCCGGCATCAAAGAATGCCAGACCAAAACGGACGCTAACCGGTTCTTAGGGCCGCTGTGGTTAGGCGGGTGCGAGACATCGCAGGACGCCTGGTTCATGGAATATCCACTGATCGCGCCCAACCCGCCCCGGTTGAGCACGCTGACCGAAGGATTGCGCCGCATCGAGGCATCGGGCGTGTTCAGCAACAACGGACCGGAGGTCCGTGCGTTCGAACGCGAGATCGTCGAACGGATGTTCGGCGGCGTCGGCACGGCCCTCGCGGTCGGCAATGCGACGCTCGGCCTGATGATCGCGATCCGTCAGGCGGCGGGCCTTCACCCGAAACCCGGCACGCTGGCGCTGATGCCCGCGCTGACCTTCGCCGCGACCGCGCAGGCGGCGCTCTGGGCGGGCCTCACGCCGCTCGTCTGCGATATCGAGCCCGAGGGCTGGACCGCCGACCCGGCGCACGAAGAAGCGCTGCTCGCGCGCCATGGCGACCGCATCGGCGTCATCGTGCCCTATGCGACCTTCGGTACCGCGATCGATCTCGATCGCTATGCCTGGCTCGCGCGCCGGTACGGCGTCGGCGTCGTCATCGACGCGGCGGCATCGCTCGGCACGATCGACGAGGCCGGGCGCGGCTTCGGCAGCGGCGCGCCGTTCACCATCGTCTATTCGATGCACGCCACCAAGACCTTCTCGGTCGCCGAAGGCGGCCTCGTCTACAGCGGCGACCTCGCGCTCATCGACCAGCTGCGCGGCATGACCAACTTCGGCTTCGAGGGCGGGCGGAGCGCGACCCTGCCCGGCATCAACGCCAAGCTGCCCGAAGTGATCGCGCTGATGGCGCGCGCGAAGCTCGCGGAGATCGATGCGGTGTGCGATCATCGCGCCGCCATCGACGCCGCCTATCGCGCGGCGCTGACCGGTTTCGAGACGCAGGCGTCGCGCGGGCGGCGGCAGGCGACGCAGTTCATGCCGGTGCTGCTGCCCCCCGATCTGGCGCCGCATCGGCCTGAGATCATCGCCGCGCTGGCGGCCGACGGGGTCGGCGTCGGCCAGTATTTCAGCCCGCATCTCGGCGAGCAGCCGCTGTTCCGCGAACATGCGATGGTCGAGCCGACGCCGGTCGCCGATGCGGTCGGCGCGCGGATGCTGAGCCTGCCGATCACCGATGCGATGACCGCCGCCGACGCGCCGGTCGTCGCCGCACGGCTGGTCGCGGCGATCGAGACGGTGGCGGACGGTGCGTTGGCACGGGTGGGAGAGATGCGGGTGCGCGACGATCTGACGACGGTGGTGATCGGGGGCGGCCCCGCGGGCACCGCGATGCTGACCGCGGCGAGCAAGCAGGGCAAGCTCGCCCCGCTCGCCGAGGCGGGTCTGGCGATCGTCGAGCGGCGCGCGCGGATGGGCGCGGGCGAGCTCGGCAGCTACGCGATCCGCTCCGATACCACCGCCGAGACCTTCCTGTCGGCGGTGAAGAACAATCCGCACCCCGAACTCGCCGCGCTCGAGCATCATCCCGCCGGCCAGCTGATGCAGCGCTATGTCGCCGAACTGGGCGCGCCGCTGACCGACACCGCGCCGCTGCTGTCGGTGACCGCCGACCGCCTGCGCGACATCGTCCTCGCGCATGGCGGCGAGGTGCTGACCGGTCACGATGCGGTGAGCGTGCAGCGGACGGCGGACGGCCGCTGGCGGACGAGCGTACGCGACGGCGCCGGCACGCCGCGCACGTTGGTGTCGCGCAACGTGGTGGTGGCGACCGGCGGCTATCAGACCGACGAACAGGTCGCGGCGAAGCGCGTCGCAGGGGCGACGCTTGGCGATCTCGCCGGCGACCGGCTGATGCGGTCGGACACGGCGCTGCGGCTCGGCGGGATGGAGGCGGTGCACGAGCGCCTGCGCGGCCGTCCTGCGCCGCGGGTCGCGATCATCGGCGCCTCGACCAGCGCGATCGCCGCGGCGGTGCTGCTGCTCAAGAACCAGCCCGGCTTCCCCTTCGGCGCCGGCGCGATCACGATCCTGCATCGCCAGCCGCTCAAGCCCTTCTACCCGACGATCGCCGCCGCCCATGCCGACGGCTTCCACGATTTCGACGAGAACGACATCTGCCCGGTCAGCGGCTTCGTGCTGCGGCTCGCCGGGCTGCGGCTCGAATCGCGCGAGCTGGTGCTGCGGATGCTCTCGCTCGGTGGCCGGACCCCCGATCCACGCGTCGCGACGCATCGTATCGCCGGCGACGACGATGCGGCGGCGCGCCAGCTGATCGCCGGTGCCGACCTGGTGATCGGCGCGCTCGGCTATCGTCCGCGCGCGGTGCCGCTGCTCGGCGTCGATGGCGCGCCGCTGGCGCTGGCGCATCATGCGGGCCGGCCGATGGTCGATCGCCATTGCCGAATCCTCGATGCCGCCGACCGGCCTGTCCCCGGCGCCTATGGCATCGGCCTGTCGGCGGGTTTCGTCCCCTGGGGCCGATTGGGAGGCGAGGCGAGCTTCCGCGGTCAGGCGAACGGGCTGTGGCTGTGGCAGAACGACGTCGGCCAGATGATCGTCGACCAGCTGCTCGACCTGGAGGCGCAGGCGGCGGCATGAGTGCGGCCCCGACGGTCTCGCCGGTCGTTTCGGTCGTCATTCCCGGCTATAACGGCGCGGCGTTCATCGGCGAGACCTTGCACTCGCTCGAGCGGCAGACGCTGACCGATTGGGAGGCGATCGTCGTCGACGACTGCTCCGCGGACGATACGCGCGGGATCGTGCGCGACTGGCCCGACCCCCGCGTCCGGCTGATCGAGAATGCGGAGAACGGCGGCCCGGTCCGCACCCGCAACCGCGGCGTCGCCGCGGCGCGCGGGCGCTTCATCGCCGGGCTCGATCAGGACGATCTGTGCCTGCCCGATCGGCTGGCGCGGCAGGTCGCCTATCTCGACGCGCATCCCGACATCGCGCTGGTCGGCGCGCAGGCGGATCAGCTCCACGGCGCGCGCGTCTCGGCGATGCACTACGCGCCGCATTCCACGCCCGACCTGATCGCCTGGCTCAGCTGGATCGAGAATCCGCTGGTCTGGTCGACGGTGATGGTGCGCGCCGAGGCGGCGCACGCGCTCGATCCCTTTACCCGTCCCGAGATCCTCTACGCCGAGGATTTCGACTTATACCACCGCATCCGCCCCCACGGCCGCATCGCGCGCATCGACACGCCGCTGCTCCACTATCGCCAGCATGAGGGCGGCGCGTCGAAGCGGTTCACCGACACGATGCGCGCCTCCGCGATGCGGGTGCTCGCCGAGCGCCATGCGGCGCTGCTGGGGGAAGCGGCTGCGGCCGATCTCGCGCGGCTGCTGGTGCTGCATAACATGGGCGGCGTGCCGGTCCCCGATCGTGCGACGCTGCTGCGGCTGGGGCAGGGGATCGCGGCGTTGCAGGCCGCCTTCCTGGATCGCGAGCGGCCCGATGCCGAAAGCCGCAAGCTGATCCGCTGGGAAACCGCGCGGCGCTGGGCGCGGATCGGGCGCGCCGGCCTGCGCTCGGGCAGCGTCGGTCTGAGCGATGTGCTCGCGGCGCGGCCGCCGCATTTGGGGCTCGGCTATGCGGGGCTGGAGACACTGCTGTGGTCGGGTGCGGTCGGCGCGGTGCGGCGGATGCGGGCTGCTGCTGCCTGACGTTCAGCGGCGTCTCGCGCTCACCCTCACCCTATCGACGGCTTCGCCGTCTCTTCCCTCTCCCAATGGGAGAGGGAGGGAGCGCCGGAGGCGCGGAAGGGGGAGGGTGAGTGCGGGACGATCGCCGGATCAGCCCCGTCACAACGTCCGGATGATCCCCGAGAAATCGGTCGTGCCCTGGCCCTCGGCGACGAACGCCTCATAGAGGTCGGTCGCGTGGCGGCCGAGCGGGGTCACCGCTCCGGCCTCCTCTGCCGCCTGCATCGCGAGGCGCAGGTCTTTCAGCATCAGCGCCGCGGCGAAACCGCCCTGATAGTCGCGGTCGGCGGGCGTTTCCGGGCCGACGCCGGGGACCGGGCAATAGCTGGTCATCGACCAGCTCTGCCCCGAACTGACCGAGGAAATGTCGTAAAAGGTCTGGAGATCGAGGCCGAGCCGCTCGGCGAGCTTGAACGCCTCGCAGGTCGCGATCATCGTCGCACCGAGCAGCATGTTGTTCGCCATCTTCGCGGCCTGCCCCGCGCCGCTCGCGCCGGCGTGGATCACCGCCTTACCCATCTGCGCGAGAAAGGGCTGGGCGCGGTCGAAGGCTTCCGCACTGCCACCCACCATGAAGGTGAGCGTACCTGCATTGGCCGCGGCGATCCCGCCCGAGACGGGGGCATCGACCGCGGTCAGCCCCTTGGCGGCGGCGGCCTCGGCTATGCGGCGCGCGGTGGCGACGTCGATCGTCGAACAGTCGATCAGGATCGCCGACGGCCTGGCGCGGCCGAAGACAGCGTCCTGATAGACGCTCTCGACGTGGCTGCCGGCGGGCAGCATCGTCACGATCGCCTCGGCGCCATCCACGGTTTCGGTGGCGCTGGCCATGGGCAGGCAGCCGGCCGCCTTCGCCTTGTCGAGCGCGTCCCGGCTCAGGTCGAAGGCGCGGACGTCATGCCCCGCCCTGGCGAGGTTCGCGGCCATGCCGCCGCCCATATTGCCCAGGCCGATGAAGGCGACGCGTGCCATTATTGCTCTCCTCAACTACGCCGTTCGCTCTGAGCCTGTCGAAGGCCCCGAGACTCACCTGTGCTTCGACGAGCTCAGCACGAACGGTGGGATAATGCCCTGTTGTCTTACTGCCGCAGCAGGTCGCGGCCGACGATCATCCGCATCACCTGGTTGGTGCCCTCCAGGATCGAATGGACGCGCAGGTCGCGCCAGAAGCGCTCGATCGGATAGTCCTTGAGATAGCCGTAGCCGCCGTGCAGCTGGAGCGCTGCGTCGACGATCGCCGAGCCGTTGTCGGTCGCGAGGCGCTTGGCCATCGCGGAAAAGCGCGACTTGTCGGGCGCGTCGGCGGTCACCTTGGCCGCGGCGAGATAGAGCAACGCGCGCGCGGCCTCGAGGTCGGTCGCCATGTCGGCGAGCATGAACTGCGTGTTCTGGAATTCGGCGACCGGCTGGCCGAACTGCTGGCGCTCCTTGGTGTAGCGGATCGCCTCGTCGAGGCAGCGTTGCGCCCCGCCGAGCGAGCAGGCGCCGATGTTGAGCCGGCCGCCGTCGAGGCCGGCCATCGCGATGCGGAACCCTTCGCCCTCCGCGCCGACGAGATTGGCGACGGGCACGCGGGCGTCTTCGAAGATCACCTGCGCGGTGGGGGAGGCGTTCCAGCCGAGCTTCTTCTCGGGGGCGCCGAACGACAGGCCGGGCGTATCCTTTTCGACGACCAGCGCGCTGATCCCGCGGCTCTTCTCGTCTCCGGTGCGGACCATGACGACATAGACATGGTTGTACCCCGCGCCCGAGATGAACTGCTTGGTGCCGTTGAGCACGAAATCGTCGCCGTCGCGGCGCGCGGTCGTCTTCAGCGCGGCGGCGTCCGAGCCAGAGCCGGGTTCGGTCAGGCAATAGCTCGCGATCCGCTCCATGCCGACGATATCGGGCAGGAAGCGTGCCTTCAGCTCGGCCGAGCCGAACCGGTCGATCATCCACGCCGCCATATTGTGGATGGAGATGAATGCCGACGTGGCGGGGCAGCCATAGGCCATCGCTTCCATGATCAGCGCCGCGTCGAGTCGGCCGAGCGCGATGCCGCCCGATTCCTCGCTGACGTAGATCGACCCGAAGCCGAGCTCCCCCGCCGCCTTCCAGACGTCGACGGGGTAATGGTGCGTCTCGTCCCATTCGGCCGCGAACGGCGTGATCCGGTCGGCGGTGAAGCGGCGCGCGAGCTCCTGGATCTCGCGCTGATCGTCGGTAAGATCGAATTGGTTCATCATGTCCTCAGGCCGGGCAGCGGCTGTAGCGGAAGGCGCCGGCGCGGTCGGGCGATCCCTTGGCTTCGCGGACCAGCGTCTTGCCGTCGTCGAGCAAGGTGAGCGTGGTGGGTTCGCTCCACGTCATGCCCTCGCCGCTCATCGGCAGGTCGAAGGCGATCTGGTCGGGACGGACCTGGCGGATCGTGCCGGCCTGCCCACGCGATTCGTAGAAGGACAGGCGGCTACCGGCGATCGTCAGCAGTCCCTTGTTGTCGGCGCGCGCCGGGTCGCAATCGGCGCCGACCATGCCCCAGCGCCCCTGGAAGGCGGCGGGGATCGCCGCGATCGGCGACGGGCTCGGGGCTGGGATCGGCACCACCGCATTCTGCGGATCGGCGGTGAGGTTATTGGGCGTCGGCTCGACCGCGGCGCTGCCGCCGCTCTGGTTGTTCGCCTGCTCGCCGCCCGAACAGGCGGCGAGGGCTAAAGTAGCGGCGGCGAGGATCGTCAGGCGCATCTTACATCATCCCCCAGGTCAGCCCATCGTGGGAATGACGAACGCATCCTGGATGCGGCTGGGTCCACCGTCTTCGCTGCCGGAGGGGAGGGCGGAGCCGTCGGGCCAGCGCTGCGTCACCGTCTTGACCTTGGTCCAGAACTTGACGCCTTCCATGCCATGCTGGTTGGTATCGCCGAACGCCGAGCGCTTCCACCCGCCAAAGGTGTGATAGGCGACCGGCACCGGGATCGGCACGTTGATCCCGACCATGCCGACATTGACGCGCGCGGCGAACTCGCGCGCGGCATGGCCGTTGCGGGTGAAGATCGCGACGCCGTTGCCGTATTGGTGCTCGCTCGGCAGCCGCACCGCCGTCTCGAAATCGGGCGCGCGGACGATCTGGAGGACCGGGCCGAAGATCTCTTCCTTATAGGCCTGCATGTCGGGGGTGACGCGGTCGAACAGCGTCGGGCCGACGAAGAAGCCGTTCTCATGGCCTTGCAGGGTGAAGCCGCGTCCGTCGACGACCAGCTCGGCACCCTCGTCGACGCCGGTCTGGATCCAGTTCTCGACGCGCTGCTTGTGCGCGGCGTTGACCACTGGACCGTAATGCGCCTCCGCATCGGTGGAGACGCCGACGCGCAAGGCTTCGATCGCGGGGATGAGCTTGGCGCGGAGCGCATCGGCCGTCTTGTCGCCGACCGGCACCACCACCGGCAGCGCCATGCACCGCTCGCCCGCCGACCCGAACGCCGCACCCGACAGGTCGGCGACGACCTGGTCGAGGTCGGCATCGGGCATGACGATGCCGTGGTTCTTGGCGCCGCCCATCGCCTGGACGCGCTTGCCCGCCTCGACGCCGCGGCGATAGACGTAATGCGCGATGTCGCTGCTGCCGACGAAGCTGACCGCGGCAATCGCGGGATGGTCGAGGATCGCGTCGACCATCGCCTTGTCGCCATGAACGACCTGCAGGATGCCCTCGGGCGCGCCGGCCTCGCGCATCAGCTCGGCGAGGCGCACCGGCACCGACGGGTCACGCTCGGAAGGCTTGAGGATGAAGGCATTGCCGCAGGCGATGGCAACGCCGAACATCCACATCGGGATCATGCCCGGGAAGTTGAACGGCGTGATGCCCGCGCCGATGCCCAGCGGCTGGCGCATGGAGTATACGTCGATGCCGGGGCCGGCGCCTTGCGTGTATTCGCCCTTCAGCACGTGCGGGATGCCGCAGCAGAATTCGATGACCTCGAGCCCGCGCTGGATGTCGCCCTTGGCGTCGGCGATGACCTTGCCGTGTTCGGAGGAGAGCAGGTGGGCGAGCGCGTCCATGTTCGCCTCGACCAGCTCCTTGAAACGGAACATCACGCGCGCGCGGCGCTGCGGGTTGGTCGCCGCCCAGCCGGGCTGCGCGGCCTGCGCAGCGGCGACCGCGCGGTCGAGGTCGGCGGCGGTGCCGAGCGCGACGCGGGCCTGCACCTGCCCGCTGTTGGGATCGAAGACGTCGCCGAAGCGGGCGGCGGGGGCGGTGCTGCCGCCGACGATATAATGGTCGATGTCGCGCATGAACCTCTCCGTTTGAAGGGCAGGATCGGCGCCATCAGGATTGCAGGCAAGGGCCGAAATTGCCATGCTGACCTGCATATATGCAGCTGCGCTGGGACGACCTTCAGGATTTCCTCGCTATCGCGCGTGCCGGGCAGATCGCGCG
>JBKBTU010000130.1:0-7371 GCA_046290715.1 Sphingomonas sp.
GGGTGGTGGCGCCCTTGTCGACGACGGTGGTGCCGGGTTCGCCGACCGCCGAACGGATGCCCGCGTCCGCGGTGTCGCCGCCCGCCTGGCTGACGACGCCGTTCTCCGCCGCCGAGCGCTGCGTGTTGCCGCCGAACAGCGCGTCGAGCGTCTGCGCGGTGGTCGCATTGTCCTGCGGGCGGGCAGCGCCGGGCTGCGGCGGAACCAGCGAATAATCGGGCGGGATCACCAGCGGCGCCTGGCGAATTCGTCGGGGCGGGCGCGATCGAACCCACGCTTGCCGCAACCGGAGAGCAGGACGACGCAGGCGAGGCCGGCGAGAATCGGAACTGACTTACGCATGGGGATTCTCCGTGGGTACGTCGCGCTTGTCGCGCATTAGGAGCGCGCGGACAAGCAGCACCAGCACGCCGAGGGTGATCGCCGCATCGGCGACGTTGAAGACGAGGAACGGGCGCCAGTCGCCGAAGTGCAGATCGGCGAAATCGACGACATAGCCGAAGCGCACCCGGTCGACGATGTTGCCGAGCGCGCCGCCCAGGATCGCGCCCAGCGCGATGCGATCGGCGCGATTGGTCTCGCGTGTCATCCACACCGCGACCGCGACCGCGATCGCGCCGGTCATCGCCACCAGCGCACAGCGCATCGTGTTGCTGTCGGCGTGGAGCAGCCCGAGCGAGATGCCGTGGTTGGCGACGAAGCGCAGGTTGAAGAAGGGCGTGATCGTCCGCTCGGCGGTCAGCTCGTTCAACTGCAGCACGTCGGTGATCGCGAACTTCGACGCCTGGTCGGCGAGGAAGAGCAAGGCGGCGGTGACGAGGCCCGCGACGGGGAGCTTACGCATCGCCGACCACGCTCCCGCCCACCACGCTCTCACAGCGTGCGCACAGATCGCCATCGGCGCTCACCTCGGGCAGGTGACGCCAGCAGCGGCCGCACTTGAGGTATTCGGTGCGGGTCACCGCCACCTCATCGCCGCTCGAGACGCGCGCGACGATGAACGTCTCGGCGAGCGCATCGGCGGACAGCGGCATCGCCGGCACAGTCACCTCCGCCTCGAGGCTGGAGCGTACCGTCTTGGCGCGGCGCAGCGGCTCGATCGCCTCGGTCACGCTCGCGCGCAGGCGGCGGACGTCGGCCCAGTCGGTGCCGACCGGATCGTCCCCCGGCAGCGCGGGCAGCTCGGGCCATTCGAGGACGTGCACCGAACCGTCCTCGCTCGGGAAGCGTGCCTGCCACACCTCTTCCGCGGTGAAGCAGAGGATCGGCGCGGCATAGCGGACGAGCGCGTGGAACAGCACGTCGAGCACGGTGCGATAGGCGCGCCGCTTGGGATCGTCCGCCGCGTCGCAATAGAGCGAATCCTTGCGGATATCGAAAAAGAAGGCGGACAGGTCCTCGTTGGCGAAGTCGGTCAGGCGGCGCAGGTAGCGGTTGAGCTCGTAGGCGTCCGCCGCTTCGCGCAGGTCCATGTCGAGCTGGCCGAGCAGCGTCAGCACGTAGCGTTCGAGTTCGGGCATCGCCCCGACCGTGACCCGCTCCGCCTCGGTGAAGCCGTCGAGCGCGCCGAGCAGGTAGCGGAAGGTGTTGCGAAGCTTGCGATAGCCGTCGGAGGCGGTGCCGAGCACCTCCTTGCCGATACGCACGTCGTCGAAATAGTCGGTCGAGGCGACCCACATCCGGAGGATGTCGGCGCCGCTCTCGCCGATCACCTTCAGCGGATCGACGACGTTGCCGAGGCTCTTCGACATCTTGCGGCCCTGGCCGTCGAGCGCGAAGCCGTGGGTCAGCACGGCATCATAGGGCGCGCGGCCGCGGGTGCCGCAGCTTTCGAGCAGAGAGGACTGGAACCAGCCGCGATGCTGGTCGGAGCCTTCGAGATACAGGTTGGCGCGGACGTCCTCGCCGTACCGCGCTTCGACGGTGAAGACGTGGGTCGAGCCGCTGTCGAACCAGACGTCGAGGATGTCGTTCTGCGGCTCGTAGTCGGCGAGCGCGTGATCGGGGCCGAGCAGCGTCTGATGATCCGCGGTGAACCAGGCATCTGCCCCGCCCTCGCGGAAGGCGGCGACGATGCGCGCGTTGACCGCAGGATCGTTGAGATACTCGCCCGTCGCGCGATGCACGTAGAGCGCGATCGGCACGCCCCAGGCGCGCTGGCGGCTGATCACCCAATCGGGCCGCCCCTCCACCATCGATCGGATGCGGTTGCGGCTGCGCTCCGGCACCCAGCGGGTGTGCTCGATCGCGTCCAATGCGGTTTCCCGCAGCGTCGCGCCGTTCGACTGGCCTTCGCCCTCGGGCAGGATCGGCCGGTCCATCGGGATGAACCACTGCGGCGTCGCGCGGAAGATCACCTTCGCCTTCGACCGCCACGAATGCGGATAGCTGTGCGCGAAATCGTCCGACGCCGACAGCAGCGCGCCGACACCGCGCAGATCGGTGCAGATCGGCCCATCGGCGGCGGTGAACTTCTTGTTGATGACGCTGCCCTGGCCGCCGAGCCAGCCCCAGTCGGCGCGGTAGAAACCGGCGCCATCGACCGCGAAGACGGGTTCGAGGCCGTGCGCCTTGCACAGCAGGAAGTCGTCCTCGCCATGATCGGGCGCCATGTGGACGAGGCCGGTGCCGGCATCGCGCGTCACGAACTCGCCGGGAAGGAACGGCCGGGGCTTCGCGAAGAAGCCGCCGAGGGCATGCATCGGATGGTGCGCCGTCGCGCCCTCCAGTGCGGCGCCCTTCACCAGCGCGACGAATTCCTCCATCTTGAGGCCGGTGCGCTTGGTGAAGGCGGGAAGCAGGTTCTCCTCGACGAGGAAGCGGCGGCCGCCGCTGGCGAACAGCACGTAATCGAGCGCGGGATTGTAGGCGAGCGCCTGGTTGACGGGGATCGTCCAGGGCGTCGTCGTCCAGATCACCGCGGTCGCGCCGACCAGGATCTCCGCCTCGGGCGCCGAGGCGACCTCAAAGCCGACGTCGATCTGGGTCGAGACGATATCCTCATATTCGACCTCCGCCTCGGCGAGCGCGGTCTTCTCGACCGGCGACCACATCACCGGCTTGGCGCCGCGATAGAGCTGGCCGGACTCGGCGAACTTGAGCAATTCGCCGACGATCGCCGCCTCGGCGTCGTAGTTCATCGTAAGGTACGGATCGGCCCAGTCGCCCATCACGCCCAGGCGCTGAAACTGCTCGCGCTGCACGCCCACCCAGCGGTCGGCATAGGCGCGGCATTCGGCACGGAACTGCGCGACCGGCACCTCGTCCTTGTTCTGCTTCCTGGCGCGATACGCCTCCTCGACCTTCCATTCGATCGGCAGGCCGTGGCAGTCCCAGCCGGGGACGTAGGGCGCATCCTTGCCGATCAGCGACTGGGTGCGGACGATGATGTCCTTCAGCACCTTGTTCATCGCGTGGCCCATGTGGATGTCGCCGTTGGCGTAGGGCGGGCCGTCGTGAAGGATGAAGAGCTCGCGCCCCTTCCGCTGTTCGCGCAGCCGGTCGTAGAGGCCGATCCGCTGCCAGCGCTCCAGGATCGCCGGTTCCTTGGCGGCGAGGCCCGCCTTCATCGGGAAGTCGGTCTTCGGCAGGAAGACGGTGTCGCGCCAGTCTTTCGGCGTACCGGGGGGCGTATCGGAGGCGTCGGTCATAGGTCGGGCGGGCTTAGCCGCTGTGTGGCAGGTTCACAATGCACCGAGCACCGTCTTCGCCGCCGCGCAATCGCGCGCCATCTGCGCGGTGAGCGCGTCGAGGCTGTCGAACTTCGCCTCGGGGCGCAGATAGTCGATCAGCGCCACTTCGATCGGCTGTTCGTAGAGGTCGCCGGCGAAATCGAAGAGGTAGGTCTCGAGCAGTTCCTTGGGCGGATCGAAGGTCGGGCGGATGCCGAGGTTCGCCGCGCCCGCCAGCACGCGGCCGTCCGCCAGCCGCGCGGTGACCGCGTAGATGCCGTAGGCGGGGCGCAGGTATTGGCCCATGGTGACGTTCGCGGTCGGGTAGCCGATGGTGCGGCCGAGCTTGTCGCCGTGCTGGACCACGCCTTGGATCGCGAACGGGCGGGTGAGCAGCCGCGCGGCGGTGCGGGGATCGCCGCTGCGCAGCGCGTGGCGGATGCGGGTCGAGGAGACGGGTTCGCCGTCCAGCGTCACCGCCGCCACGGTCTCTGCGGTGAAACCATGCGCCGCGCCGCGGCTTGCGAGCAGGGCGACGTCGCCGCGCTTGCCGTGGCCGAAGGTGAAGTCCTCGCCGGTCACCACACCGGCGGCGGACAGGTTGGCGTGGATCCGCTCGGCGATAAAGCGTTCGGCCGACAGCGCGGCGAGATCGCCGTCGAAGCGGAAGACGACCATCGCATCGACCCCGGCGGCGGCGAACAGCGCAGCGCGCTGGTCGAGCGTCGTCAGCCGGAACGGCGGCGCGTCGGGGCGGAAGTGGCGGACGGGGTGCGGGTCGAAGGTCGCGACGAGGGCGGGCCGGCCCTCGGCGCGGGCGCGCGCCACCGCCCGCCCGACCACCGCCTGGTGACCGAGGTGGAATCCATCGAAATTGCCGAGCGCGACGATCCCGCCGGCAAGGTCGCGCGGCACCGCCGAGCCGCCGTCCAGCCGCTCCATCGCCCGGCGCCTTAGGACCGCGACGGCACGGGGGCAACCGCCGTCACCGGCGCACCAACGTCACGAAACTGTATGCCGGCCGGTCGCCCTCGGCGGCGTGATCCTCGCGCGCGACCTCGCGATAGCCGGTGAAGGGCGGGACGACCGCGTCGCCCGCGTAATCGGCGTGCACCTCGGTCAGTTCGATGCGGTCGGCGTGGAAGAGCGCGAACACCTCGGCGCCGCCGATCACCGCGACGTCGTCGCCCGCCAACGCCAGCGCGTCTGTGGGCGTATGCGCCACCTCGGCCCCCGGCGCCGACCAGGTGGCGTCGCGGGTCAGCACGATATGGCGGCGGCCGGGCAAGGGCGCGGGAAAGCTGTCGAAGGTCTTGCGGCCCATCACCATCGGCCGCCCCAGCGTCTGCGCCTTGAAGCGCCGGAGGTCGGCGGGCAGCCGCCACGGCAGCTGCCCGTCGCGACCGATGACGCCGTTGGCGGCGCGGGCGAGGTGGAAGCTGATCATACCGCGACCGGCGCCTTGATATGCGGCTGCGCCTCATAGCCGTGGAGGACAAAATCCTCGTACTTATACTGGTCGATCGCCGGCGCCTTGCGCAGGATCTCGAGCCGCGGCAGCGGGCCGGGCTGCCGCGTCAGTTGCAGCCGCGCCTGGTCGAGGTGGTTGCTGTAGAGGTGGCAGTCGCCGCCGGTCCAGACGAACTCGCCGACCTCCAGCCCGCATTGCTGCGCGAGCATGTGGGTGAGCAGCGCGTAGCTCGCGATGTTGAAGGGCACGCCGAGGAAGATGTCCGCCGAGCGCTGGTAGAGTTGCAGCGAGAGCCGGCCGTTGGCGACGTGCGTCTGGAACAGGCAATGGCAGGGCGCCAGCGCCATCGCATGGAGATCGCCGGGATTCCACGCCGAGACGATCTGGCGGCGCGAGGCGGGCTGGGTGCGGATCTGCTCGATCAGCTCGCGGATCTGGTCGATGTGGCGGCCGTCCGCCGTCTCCCAGTCGCGCCATTGCTTGCCGTAGACGGGGCCGAGGTCGCCCGATTCGTCCGCCCATTCGTCCCAGATGCTCACGCGCCGGTCCTGCAGCCAGCGGACGTTGGTGTCGCCGCGCAGGAACCACAGCAGCTCGATGATGATCGAGCGCAGGTGCAGCTTCTTGGTGGTGAGCACCGGAAAGCCTTGCCGCAGGTCGAAGCGCATCTGCGCGCCGAACACGGAGAGCGTGCCGGTGCCGGTACGGTCCATCTGCTCGGCGCCGCTGGTGAGGACGCGGTCGATGAGGTCGAGATACTGGCGCATGGCCGAGGCCTAGCCCGCGCCGCGCCGATCGCCAAGCATGGCTCCGAAACGGAGGCGATCGCGCGTGCGTCGGCGCGTCGGCGGCGGGAGGAGGAAGCGTGCCCCCTGCCCCCGCCCGCCCTCAGGTTCTCGATGCGCGTGCCGCCGCCGCGCTGGTCGGCGATCTGGTTGCCGCCACGGACGGCGCGGCGGTCGAACGGGCAGCGGTGCTGTTTCTCGATCCGGAATGGAGGCTTCTCGGCCGCGCCGACTTCGCCGGCACCGCGAATGCGGTGGCGCCGCCGTTGCGCGCGATCGTCGCGGAGGCGCTGCGGCTCGAGGCGGCGGCGCTGGTGCTCGCGCACGGCCACCCGAGCGGGCTTGCCGAACCGAGCGCCGCGGACCTCGCCTATACCCGGCAGCTGGGGCGAGTGGCGGCGGCGCTCGACCTGATGCTGGTCGACCATCTGATCGTCGCGGGCGGGCGCATCGTCAGCCTGCGCGAGAGCGGCTGGATGTGATTCGCGGCGCGGCTCGCCATACCGGGGGTTCCAAAGTTTGCGAAGTTGACGGCACGTCCCCGTCGTATCCGCTGCCCCCGATATTCGAACCGAATGCTGGAAGGATGCGACGGGGCGGCGCGCGCGTGGCATGGCGTTCGGGGTGGCACGGGCGGTCCAACAATGCCAGCCGGTGGGTTCGGGGGCCGTGGGCTCCTGCCTTCGCAGGAGCACGGCCGGGGTTTTAGAGCGTGATGACGTGAGCTCGATCCCCACTCGCCGTTTGCCCTGAGCCTGTCGAAGGGCCTGAGTCTCACCTGTGCTTCGACAGGCTCAGCACGAACGGGTGTGTCTCATGTCATCATGGTCTGGAGCCCGATCCATGCCGATGGCACCGTCGCCCCAGCGCAGGCCTTGGCCTCGCGCGGCTCACGTCCCGTTCTGTCACCGGGAGATCCCAGCCTTCGCTGGGATGACGACCGGTTTGACGGGAATGGATCGGACTGGGCGAGGTTTCTTCCCGTCGCCCCAGGTCAATCCCGGGGTGACGACATTATGATCGTCTTCCCCTTCCCCGCGGGGGCGGGGGCAGACCGTGGTCAATCCTTCAGCACGCAGGGCTTGATCGCGTCGGGTTCGGGGCGCGGGCCGATGGCGCGGAAGGTGGCGAGGTAGCCGCCCGCGGACGGCATGTCGCTGGTCGCGACCTGCTGGTAGCCGACCGCCTCGAACTCGCACTTGAGCAGTGCGGGGGGCGTGCCGTGGTTCTGCGTCTGGCGGTTGGCGTCGACGACCACGACCAAGCCGTCGGGCTTGAGCGAGGGGCGCAGCCGCCAGAGGAATTCGTAGGGCTGCGCGATCTCATGGTACATGTGGACCATCAGCACGCGGTCGAAGCTCGCGTCGGGCAGCTTGGGGTCCGCGGGCGCACCGAGGCGGACCGAGACGTTCTCGAGGTCCTCGCGCGCGACGCGCTCGGCCAG
>JBKBTU010000131.1:0-7337 GCA_046290715.1 Sphingomonas sp.
TGGCGCTGTCGATCGTGAAACCGCCGTTGATGACCGCCTGACCGCCGAGGATCGGCTCGTTGATGTTGGCGACCGACACGATCTGGTTGTCGACGACGACCGCGAACGGCTTGCCGACGTTCGCCTGCGTGACGCGCGCGAAGCGGTTGCCGCCGATGCCGTTGAACGTGATCTGCACGTTGGGCGCGTTGGTCTGCTGTTCGAAGCCCTGCCGGGCGTCGGCGACCATGTCGCCGGTGATCACCGCGGCGCGCGTGACGACCGCGAAGCGCGAACCGTCGCGGCTGTTGGGGTAGGGGAGGACCTGGCTGCCGATCGGTGCGATGCCCTTGGCGGCATCGGCTGGATTGGCGGCGGTGTCGACGAGCTTGAACTCGAGGCGCGCGGTCTTGCCGAGCAGGTCCTTCAGCGCCTGCGGGTTCTGCAGGCCCGGCACCTGGACGAGGATGCGGTTGTCGCCCTGGCGGACGATCGTCGGTTCGCGCGTGCCCAGCGCGTCGATGCGCCGGCGCACGACGTCGGTCGCGTCCTCCATCGCGATCTTGATCGCCTGGTTGAGCCCGGCCTGCGTCGGGGTCAGCACGAAGCGGGTCGAATCGACGACCTGGATGTCCCATTCGCGCTGGCCGGTCATGCCTGCCCCACCACCGGTGATCCCGAGCAGCCGCTCGCGCGCGGCATCGACCTGGGTCGGATCGCGCAGCATGAAGCTGATCTGGTTGTTGCGGGTCGAGATGTCGCCGATCTGGATGCGCGGCGTGCCGTTGCGCATCGTGCCCTGGATCTGGTCGCGCAGCGCCTCGACGCGGGTATTGGCGAGATCCTGCGTGTCCGCTTCCAGCATCAGATAGCTGCCGCCGGCGAGGTCGAGCCCCTTGTTGACGCGCGGGTGGAACGGCCAGTTGGCGGTGACCGATTCGGGAAGGAAGGTCGGCACCGCCAGCGCGCAGAACAGCGCGAGCACCGCCCAGATCGACACGACCTTCCAGCGCGGGAAGTCCAGCATCAGTCGTTCGCCGGCTTCGAATTGGGGCTCGTCACCTCGGCCAGCGTCGCCTTGACGACGCGGATGCGCGTGTTGGGCGCGATCTCCACCTCGACGAAGGCGTCCTCGACGCGCGTCACCTTGCCCATGACGCCGCCCGCCGTGACGACGCTGTCGTTCTTCTTGACGCCGGCGATCGCGCTTTGCAGCGCCTTCATCCGCGTCTGCTGCGGCCGGATCATCAGGAAGTAGAAGACGATGAAGATGAGCAGCAACGGTGCGAAGCTGATGAGCGAGGCGAGGCCGCCGGATTCAGCAGCGGCGCCGCCGGCGGTCTGGGCATAGGCTGGAGAGATGAGCATCGGATCCGTGCATGGCTGATCGGCAGGGGAAATACCCCCGCACCTGTTGGCGAGCGCGCTAGCATCGGATGCGGGGGCGCGCAATGTGGCGGGGATGCAACGTCGGATCGCCACTTCGGGCGGCATTAGCGGCTTGCGTCCCGCCGCCGACCCGCCTACAGGCGCCGCTCCGGGATCGACGGCGCATGCCGAGGTCCCGCCGGTCGGGGCGTAGCGCAGCCTGGTAGCGCATCACACTGGGGGTGTGGGGGTCGCAGGTTCGAATCCTGTCGCCCCGACCATTATATGCCGCGGGAAAGCGGAGAACACCCGGAACGGGTGGATCACATCCGGTTTGGGTTTGTAACACGCCGTTTACCGGCCGGGATCATGCCGTCTGCTGCTCATCGCTGCGGAGACGGGAATGCTTTTGGTTCGTTGGGTCTGGCGGTTGGTCGCGGTTGCCGTGACGGCGACGCTGCTGCCGTCCGCGGCATCGGCCGCGTGCACGGTGACGCCGCAGGTCACGACGACCGCGGGACCCTATTCGCCGGCTGCGGTGGCGGCGGGCAAGGTGCCGACGATCACAGGCCAGGCGGGCTTGAACTGCACTGCGACGGTGCTGACGCTGTTCGGCGGCAATTACCTGCGCGCGACCTTCTCCAGCCTCAACGGCATGACGCTGAAGAACGGAGCCAAGGCGATTCCCTATGCCGCCTTCGCCGATTCCGGCGCGACGGTACCGCTGACCAACGGTTCCACGACGGATTACATGCAGAACAACCTGCTCAACGTGTTGGGCCTGCTCGGCAGCAGCAATGCGACGCTGCCGCTCTATATCCGACCCGGGGCGGCCGCCGCGATCCCCAACGGCAGCTATGTCGACAAGATCACGATCGCCTGGGACTGGAGGATCTGCAGCGTCGCCTATGTTGCCGGCAATTGCCTCGGGACGCTCGACCGCAGCTCCGGCAGCAGCGTCATTACCGTGACGGTCAACGTCGCGGCGCAGGACGTCACGATGACGATCACTTCGGTGGCGACCTGGGATCCGGTCAACGGTACTACCCGCCCGTTCGCGCTGCCGGATAGCAAGGGACGGACCAGCCTCGCGGTTCGCAATCCCGATCTCGTCGCGCTCGATGACGGGTCGCTCGCGCTCGTCTATCGCGTTCCCGCCAGGACCAGCGTCGCGCTCGACGGCGACGGCACGACGTCGTCGACGGTGTTCGGCTTCACCGACGGGTCTCCCGCCTCCGGCACGACGCTTAGCTACACGCCCGGCAGCGCGACCGACGACGTCGACTTCTCCACCGACAACGGGGCGACCTGGACCTATTCGCCCGTCGCCGGCGATCGCGCCTCGGAAGCGGCGGTGACCGCGCTGCGCTTCCGGCCGAAGGGCGCGATGAAGGCTGGAAGCGCCTTCACCCTGTCCTTCCCCTATCGCGTGCGCTGATCGCTCCAGCCGAGGCCGAGCGCCTTTTGCAGCGACACGAAATCGCCGGTCAGGCCGGCGAGTCCCTGTGACAGGTTCTGCTCGGCGGCGACGCGGCTGCGCTCGGCATCGAGCGTGTCGATCAGCGTCGCGGTGCCCGCCTGAAAGCGCTGCCGCATCAGCGCGGCGGCGCGATCCGCGCTCGCCTTGCTGCGCATCAGGCTCGCGACCGTATCCCGGCGATGGCCGAAGCGGGACAGCGAATCCTCGGCATCCTGCAACGCCGCGAGCACGGCGGCACGATATTGCGCCTCCGCTTCGTCGCGCTGCCCCTTCGCCTGCTCGATCCGCGCGCGATTGCGGCCGAAGTCGAGGACGTTCCATTGCAGCATCGGCGCGCCGACCGCGAGCAACTTGTCGGGGCTGATGTCGGACAGCTGCGTCCCGCCGAGGCCGATCAGCCCGAGGATATTGAGGCGGGGGAACCGCGCCGCGTCGGCGACGCCGACCTGCGCGGTGCGCTGCGCGAGCTGTCGTTCGGCGGCGCGGATGTCCGGCCGCCGTTGGAGCAGCGCGGCGGGATCGCCGACCGCCACCTGCGCCGGCGGCAGCGGCACCGCAGCCGCCGGAGTCAGCAGCGCATCGAGCGAGCCCGGCTCGGCACCGGTCAGCACCGCGAGCGCATTGAGATAGCTTTCCAGCTCCGCCTCGAGCGGGACGATCTGGCCGTTGGTGGTCTCGAGCTGCCCGCTCAGCCGCTCGACGTCGAGTGCCGAGGCGGCGCCCTGGCCGAAGCGTTGCCGGGTCAGGTCGAGCATCTGCTGCTGCATCGCGGCCGACCGGCGGGCGAGGGCGATGCGCTGCTGGCGATCGCGCAGATTGACATAGGCCTGTGCGACCTCCGCGGTCAGGCTGACCTGCGCGTCGGCGACATTGGCCTCCGCCGCCTCCGCCTGCGCGCGCGTCGCCTCGACCTGACGACGGCGCCCGCCGAACAGATCGACCTCCCAGCTCGCGTCGAAGCCGAGGTTGTAGAGATCGACCGCACTCGCGCCACTGCTGGCGGACCCGCCGCTTTGCGAGCCGCCGAGATCGAGCCCGGGAACCCGCGCGTGCGCATAGACCGCCGAAACATTGGCGTTCGGCGCCTGGTTGGCGCGTTCCAACCGAAGCGACGCCCGCGCCTGGCGCAGGCGCGCCTCGGCGACGGCGACGTTCGGATTGGCCGCCAGCGCGCGCGTCTCGAGATCGGTCAGCGTCGCATCATTCAGCTGCGTCCACCAGGCGGCGACGCCCGGCGCAGCGGGCGACGCGCTTGCGCCACCACGGGCGAAGCCCTTGTTCGGCGCAGAGAGCGTCTGGGGCGGTCCCGCGTAATTCGGGCCGACGGTGCAGGCACCGAGCAGGAGCGCGAGGGAAAGGAGGGGGAGGGTACGCATCATCGCCTCAATGCATCGCCGCGACTTTGCCTTGCGGCAGCGGGCGGAGGAACAGGACCAGCGGCACCACGCAACAGATGCCGACCGACAGGAGCCAGAAGAGATCGTTGTAGGTCATCACCAGCGCCTCGCGCTGGATGGTGCGGCCCAACTGCTGCAACGCCGTCGCCCCCCCGCGCAGGTAATCCTGCACCACGAGCGAATTGGCGTTGACCAGATCGTCGAGCCGGCGACTGTGCAGATAGCTGCGTTGGTCCTGCAGCGTCGCGATGCCGGCGAGCGCGAACGAGCCGCCGATATTGCGCGCCGCGCTGAACAGCCCGGCGGCGTCCCCCGCCTCCGATGGCTTGACCGAGGCGATCGCCGCCTGGTTGAGGAACACGAAGCCGAGGATCGTCCCGACGCCGCGCAGAAGCTGCGAATCGGTAAAGGCGCTGCCGACGGACTGCGCGGTCAGCGTCGTGTCGAGGTGGCAGCTCATCGCCATCAGCAGCAGCCCGCTCGCCACCGCGAGGCGGATGTCGAGATGGCGGATCATCACCGGCACCAGCGGCATCATCAGCAGGCTGGGGATACCGCTCAGGAGGACGACCTTGCCCGATTGCAGCGCGTTGTAATCGGCGATCGCGGCCAGGAACTGCGGGATGACGTAGCTGCTGCCGTACAGCACCATGCCGAGCACGAGGCCCATCGTCGCGACGCTGCCGAACTGGCGGTCGAGCAGCAGCCGCAGCTTCACCACCGGGTTCCTCGACAGGAACTGGCCGGCGATCAGCATGACGAGGCCGAAGATGGTGAGCGCGGTCAGCTTGATGATCAGCGCCGACTGGAACCATTGCTCGCGCTGTCCCTCCTCGAGCACCACCGTGAGGCCGCCCAGCCCGAGCGCGAGCCCCGCGATGCCGAGCCAGTCGGCCTTGAGCAGTTCGTTGAGGTGCGCCTTCTGATGCGGCAGCCCGACGAGCAGCAGCACCAGCAGCAACGCGCCGACCGGGATGTTGAGGAAGAAGGCGTAATGCCAGCTGACGTTTTCGGTCAGATAGCCGCCGATCAGCGGCCCGAGCACCGGCCCCAGGATGGCGGTGACGCCGAACAGCGCGGTGCCGATCGGCTGTTGCGACCGCGGTAGCCGCGTCGCGATGATCGTCATCGCGGTCGGGATCAGCGCGCCGCCGGTGATGCCTTGCCCGGCGCGGCCGACGATCATCATCGTCAGCGTCGTCGACAGGCCGCACACCACGGAAAATGCGGTGAACAGCGTGGAGGCGATCAGCAGGAAGGTGCGCAGCCCCAGCACCCGCTCCAGCCACGCGGCGAGCGGGATGATGATGATCTCGGCGACGAGATAGGACGTGGCGATCCAGGTACCTTCGGTCCCGCTCGCCCCGATCTCGCCCTGGATGACGGGCAGCGCCGAGTTGACGATCGAGATGTCGAGCGTCGCCATCAGCGCGCCGAGGCTGCCCGCCGCCACCGCCAGCCACGCGCCGAGGTCGGCGCGTTCGGGCGCGGCGTCGGCCCGGCGTCGCGTGCCGGTGCCGTTCGCCGCGGGGGCGGCGGCGCTCATCGGCCGCGCGCCTCGTTGTGCTGGTCCTGGGACTCGCGGATCTGCTGCATCTGGCCCTTGGCCGACCGGGTGTCGACGGTGGCGTTGACCGACATGCCCGGCACCAGCAGCGCGCGCGTCCGCGCATCGGCGTCGATCGCGATTCGTACCGGGATGCGCTGCACGATCTTGGTGAAGTTGCCCGTGGCATTCTGCGGGGGCAGCAGCGAGAATTGCGCACCGGTCCCGGGGGCGACGCTCTGGACGTGACCGTGGATTTCGACACCGGAGAGCGCGTCGACCTCGAGCGTCACCGGCTGGCCGGCCCGCATCAGGCCGAGCTGCGTTTCCTTGAAGTTGGCGGTGACGTAGAGCTGCTGCACCGGCACGATCGACATCAGCCGGGTGCCGGCCTGGACGTATTGGCCGATCCGCACCGTCTTGTCGCCGACGCGCCCGTCGATGCTCGCGCGCAGGATCGTCGCGCCGAGATTGACGTTGGCGGCGGCGAGTTGCGCGCGGCTGGCCTCACCCTGTGCCTGCGCCTGCTGCACCTGCGCCTGAAGCGTGCCGACGCGGCGCTGCGCGCTGGTCAGCGCGGCCTGCGCGGAGGCGACCTGCGCGTCCGCCTGGCGCGCCTGGTTCTGCAATTGCGACAGCCGCTCGCGCGTCTCGGCGCCGGATGCGGCGAGCGGCTGGTAGCGCTCCACCTCGCTGTGCGCGAACGCGGCGTCGCGGCGCGCGGCGGCGAGATCGGCGCTGGCCTTGGTGATCGCCGCCTGCTGCTCGCGGATCTGGGCGCGGACGCCTTGCGCGTTGGCGCGCGCGACGTCGATCTGCGCCTCGACCTGCGCGGCCTGCGCGCGATAGTCGCGCGCGTCGATCTGCAGCAACGGCGCTCCCGCCTTCACCTGCTGGTTGTCGGCGACGAACACCTGGTCGACATAGCCCGACACCTTGGGCGAGATCGTCACCGCATCGGCCTGCACATAGGCATCGTCGGTGCTCTGCATGAACTTGCCGACGCTCTGGTAACGCACATACCACAGCACGCCGCCGATCACCGCAGCCGCCAGCACCACCAGCAGCACGATGCGCACGCGCGGGTTCTTGAGCGGGGAGGGCTTGGCCGCGTCGCCTTGCGACTCGCCGTCGCCTTCGTCCGGGGACGCGTCCTGCTGTTGCTCGTGCTCGGCCATCGGCTTCATCTTCAATTGATCGGGAGGCGCTTAGATGCTCGCACTTGCAGCATAGTGCAAGACCATTTAATGAGGGTCCTCACTTATGCCCTGTTCTGAAACCCTTGCGTCCAATCTGTTCGGCTTGCTCTTGCGCATGCAGCGGCTGATGAACCGTCGCATGGCGGAACAGGGGGCGTCGCTCGCCCGGACGAAGCTGCTGCTGTTCCTCGACCGTCGCGGGCCGGCACGGGCTGCTGATATCGCCGACTTCTTCGACAACGCGCCGCGCACGGTGACCGAGGCGATCGACGGGCTGGAGCGTGACGGCCTGGTGATTCGCTCACCCGATGCGCACGACCGGCGGGTCAAGCAGGTGTCGATCACCGATCGCGGCCGCCGCGTGATCG
>JBKBTU010000132.1:0-7289 GCA_046290715.1 Sphingomonas sp.
AGGTGGTGCTGACCGCGATGAGCCTCGCCGACCGGCCGCGCCCCGCACTGGTGCTCGTCCGCTCCGCGCTCGGCCGGCACCTGTTCGCCTTCGCCTGGCTGCCGCGCGACGACCTCACCACCGCGCGCCGCGTCCAGATCGCGCAGATGCTGACCGAGGCGTCGAACGGCAGCGTGCTCAACTGGTCGATCAGCCTCGACGACGGCGTCGTCGCGCTGCTCCGCTACACGATCGACCTGCGCGGATCGGGCCGCATGCCCGAGACCGAGCCGCTCGCCGAGCGGCTGCGCCGCATGGTCCGCGGCTGGGTCTCGGACGTCGAGGCGGCGCTCGCCGAGCAGGTGCCGGCCGCGCGCGCCGCCCGCCTCGCGCTGCGCTGGGCGCAGGCGTTCCCGCCCAATTACCGCAACGTCAGCAGCCCCGCCGAGGCCGCGCAGGACATTTTGCGCCTCGCGGGGCTGGACGACGCAGATGCGCGGTCGGTCCGCATCTTCCCGGTCGTCCCGGGCGAGGATCGGCAGCTCAAGATCTACAAGCTCGCCGGCGCGCTCGCCTTGTCGGACGCGGTACCGGTGCTGGAGAATTTCGGCTTCCGCGTCATCGGCGAACTGCCGACCCGGCTGCGCGAAGACGGCAACAGCTTCGTCCATGATTTCGTCGTCGAGAGCGATGCGGGCGACGACCAGACCGATCCCGCGATGCTCGAAGGCGCGATCGCCGCGGTGCTGGAGGGCGCGGCGGAAAACGACGCGTTCAACCGGCTGATCGTCGATGTCGGGCTCGCACCGCAATCGGTGGTGCTGCTGCGCGCCTGGTTCCGCTACCTCAGGCAGGCAGGCCTGCCTTATGGCCTGACCACGGTGGTCGACGCGCTGCGCCGCGCGCCGAAGCTGACGCGGGCGCTGATCGCGCGCTTCGCCGCGGCGCACGACCCCGCCCGTCCCGGCGACGTCGAGGCTGCGGACGCGACGATCGCGCACGGGCTCGACGCCGTGTCGGCGATCGACGACGACCGCATCCTGCGCGCCTATCGCGACCTGATCGCCGCCTGCCTGCGCACCAACGCCTTTGCCCCCGCCGCCGCGGAGGCGCTCGCGTTCAAGCTCGACAGCCACCTGATCCCCGGCCTCCCCGCGCCGGTGCCGTGGCGCGAGATCTGGGTCTATTCGCCGCGTGTCGAGGGCATCCACCTGCGCGCAGGCCCGGTCGCGCGCGGCGGCCTGCGCTGGTCCGACCGGCGCGACGACTTCCGCACCGAGATCCTCGGCCTGATGAAGGCACAGCGCGTCAAGAACGCCGTCATTGTGCCGACCGGCGCCAAGGGCGGCTTCTATCCCAAGCAGCTCCCCTCGCCAGCCCAGGACCGCGACGCCTGGCTGGCGGAAGGGACCGAGAGCTACCGCATCTTCATCCGCTCGCTGCTGTCGATCACCGACAATATCGTCGACGGACGGGTGGTGCATCCCGCCGGCGTCACCGTGCTCGACGGCGAGGACCCCTATTTCGTCGTCGCCGCCGACAAGGGCACTGCGACGTTCAGCGACGTCGCCAACGCACTGGCGCTGGAGCGCGACTTCTGGCTCGGCGACGCCTTCGCCAGCGGCGGATCGCAGGGCTACGACCACAAGGCGATGGGCATCACCGCCAAAGGCGCCTGGGTCTCCGTGCAGCGCCACTTCGCCGAGCGCGGCATCGACGTGCAGACCCAATCGATCCGCGTCGTCGGCTGCGGCGACATGTCGGGCGACGTCTTCGGCAACGGCATGCTCTTGTCCAAGGCGCTGAAGATCGTCGCCGCCTTCGACCACCGCCACATCTTCATCGATCCCGATCCCGATCCGGCGACGAGCTGGGCGGAGCGCGCCCGAATGTTCGCCCTCCCCCGCTCGAGCTGGGCGGATTACGATGCCGGCCTCATCAGCGCCGGCGGCGGCGTCTGGGCCCGCAGCGAAAAGGTCATCCGCCTGTCGCCGCAGGCACAGGCCGCGCTCGGCCTGACCGTCGATGCGCTCGACCCCGCGGCGCTGATATCGGCGATCCTGAAGGCGCCGGCCGACCTCCTCTGGTTCGGCGGCATCGGCACCTATGTGAAGGCGGCGGCGGAGAACAACGTCGCGGTCGGCGATCCCGCCAACGACCGCCTGCGCGTCGATGCCGAGGAATTGCGCGTCACCGCGATCGGCGAAGGCGCGAACCTGGGCGTCACCCAGGCGGCGCGCATCGCCTTTTCGCAGAGGGGTGGCCGGATCAACACCGACTTCATCGACAATTCGGCCGGCGTCGACTGCTCGGACAACGAGGTCAACATCAAGATCGCGCTCAACCGCGAGATGAACGAGGGCCGGCTCGGCTTCGAGGAGCGCAACGCCCTCCTCGCCAGCATGACCGACGACGTCGCGCACCTGGTGCTCGAAGACAACCGCCTGCAGACGCTGGCGCTGTCGATCGCCGAGGCGGACGGCGCCGCCGCGATCCCGAGCTACGTCCGCGTCATAGAGATCTTCGAGGGCGCGGGGCGACTCGATCGCGCCGTCGAAGGCCTTGCCGGCAACGAGGACCTGCTCCGCCGCGGCCAGGAAGGCCATGGCCTCACCCGGCCCGAGCTGGCGGTGCTGCTGGCGACCGCGAAGCTCGCTTTGCAGGACGGCATCGAACATGCGCCGCTCGCGCTTGCGCCCGAACTCGCGCCGGACCTCCACGCCGCCTTCCCCCCGGCGATGCAACGCGACTTCGCCGGCGCGATCGACGCGCATCGCCTGCGCGGGGAGATCGTCGCGACCAAGCTGGCCAATCGCATCGTCAACCGCCTGGGTGTGCTGATCCCCTTCGAACTCGCCGAGGAGGAAGGTGCCGCGATCGCCGACATCGCAGCGATGTTCGTCGTCGCCGAACGCGTGTTCGGGCTCGACGCGCTATGGGCGGAGATCGAACGCGCCGACGTGGCCGAGGGCGCACGCATCGCGCTGTTCAACGAAGTGGCGGTGGCGACACGCTCGCATGTCGCCGACCTGCTTCGCGCCGCCGCGCCCGGCACGCTGCCCGCGGCGGTGATCGACCGGCTGGGCAAGGGCATCGCCCAGCTCGAGCGGCAGACCGATTCGTTGCTGCTCGAAGAGGCGAGCGCGCAGAGCGCGCGCATCGCCGCCGAGCTGGAGGCCGCGGGTGCGCCTTCCGATCTGGCGCGGCGCGTGGTGCGCCTGTTCGACCTCGACGGTGCGGTCGGGCTCGCGGCGCTCGGCGAGCGCATGCGGCTCGACGAGATCGAGCTGACCCGTGCCTTCACCCATCTCGGCCAGGCATTGGGCCTCGACTGGGCGCAGGCGAGCGCGGCGCGGATCGTGTCGAGCGATCCCTGGGAGCGACTGCTGCTCGCCGGCCTCGCCCGCGACTTCCAGCAGCAGCGGCTCGAATTCCTCGCGCGCCGCGGCGGCAGCGATCCGCGCGGTGCGGTGGCCGGCTGGCTGGAGGCGAACGGCCCCCGCGTCGGCCAGTTCAAGGCCGTGATCGACCGCGCCCGCCACGCCGCCCAGCCCAACGCCGCGATGCTCGCCCAGATCGCCGGTCAGGCGCGGGTGCTGCTGGGGCGGTGATGCTCATTCCTCCCCCGCCAGGGGGAGGAATTTAGAGGATCATGACGCCCGTTAATCTGCACTTACCGTTCGCCCTGAGCCTGTCGAAGGGCCTGAGTCTCACCTGTGCTTCGACAGGCTCAGCACGAACGGTTTGATCTGATGTCATCGCGCTCTACCGTGCAACCCGCGCCCGCCAGCCGCGTGCGCGCCACCACATGATGACGCCGGTCACCGCCAGCGCAGCGGGCAGAAGGCCGCCGAGGAAGATCACCAGCCGCCAGACGATCCCCATCCCGTCGCCGTCGTGGATGCGGCGCATTAGCAGCGTCACGCCGCCTGGGCTCCGCGACGGCGCCGCGACCGCGATACCGCCGTCGTCGGCGACCTTGACGATGCGGCCGCCGGCGAAGGTCACCGTCCAGTCCGGGCTGCGCGTCGTCGGCCAGGCGACCCCGGCGAGCCGCCCGCGATGCACCTCCGCGGCGCGCGCCATCACGGTGGCGAGCGGCTGCGCCGGCGCCTCCAGCGGCGGCGCGGGCTGCGGCCGGCCGCCGCGCGGGCCGGCGCCGAACACGCCGGGAAAGCTGATCCACACGCCGGTCAGCGACAGGACGAACAGCGGCAGCGCGATCCAGAACCCCATCATATGGTGCAGGTTGGCGTCGGTGTTGCGATGCCGTCGCCAGCGTAGCCCCTTGGTCCAGCGGCCGACGCTCGGCCACCACAGCCACAGTCCCGAGACGCTGGACACCAGCATCGCGACGCCGATCCAGCCGACGATCTGCCGCCCCACCCCCGGCACTTGCAGGCTGCCATGCAGCACGTGGAGAAAGCGGACGAGCCCGGCATCGCTGCGCGCCACGTCGAGCACCCGCGCGCTCGGCGGATCGAGGTAGACGATGCGGCGCAGGCGCGGCGAGCCCCCCGGAGGAATGGCGGCGACCGTCACCGGCCCCCCGCCGTCCGGCACGGTCAGCGTCGCGATCCGGTCGCCCGGCGCCAGCACCGCCCGCGCGGCCGCGACATACTCGTCCGGCGCGCGCAACGCGGTGCCGGTGACCGCATAGCGAGCGCCATGGATCAGCCGGTCGAGCCCGTCGTGCCAGACCAGCGCGGCACCGGACAGCGACAGCGGCACGATCAGGATCGCCAGGATCAGCCCGATCCACTTGTGGACCTGGAACCACCGTCGCCGCCACGCCGCCTTGGTCATCGCTTCAGCTCCCGCTCGTCCCCCGCGGCGTGGCATGCGGGTCGGGGGCGGTCAATCGCGCCGCGAACAGCCAGCTGCGGATCGCGCTGGCGAGATTGGGGGGATCCGCGGCGGCGATGCGCAGCGCGTCGATCTGCGCGACCAGAGCCGACAGCGGCAGGGCACGCGCGGTCGCCGCGCCTTCAAGCGCCTGCCAGAACACCGGTTCGAGGCTGATCGAGGTCTGGTGGCCGGCGATGGTGATCGACCGTTTGACCGGACCGGCGAAGCCTTCCGGCGGCGGCGCGACCGCACTCACGGCGTGTCGAACAGCGCCGCCAGCTGCTCGATGATCGTGCCGCCCAATTGCTCGGCATCCATGATCGTCACCGCGCGCGCATAATAGCGCGTCACGTCGTGGCCGATGCCGATCGCGACCAGCTCCACCGGCGACTTCGCCTCGATCCAGCCGATCACCTGCCTGAGGTGACGCTCGAGGTAGCTGCCCGAATTGACCGACAGCGTCGAATCGTCGACCGGCGCACCGTCGCTGATCACCATCAGGATGCGCCGCTCCTCGGGCCGCGCGATCAGCCGGCCGTGCGCCCACAGCAGCGCCTCGCCGTCGATATTCTCCTTGAGCAGCCCCTCGCGCATCATCAGGCCGAGGTTGGTGCGCGCGCGCCGCCACGGTTCGTCCGCCTTCTTGTAGACGATGTGGCGGATGTCGTTGAGGCGGCCGGGCTGCGGCGGGCGGCCGGCGGCGAGCCACGTCTCGCGCGCCTGCCCGCCCTTCCAGGCGCGGGTGGTGAATCCCAGGATCTCGGTCTTGACGCCGCAGCGCTCCAGCGTGCGCGCGAGGATGTCCGCGCTGATCGCGGCGATACCGATCGGCCGCCCGCGCATCGACCCCGAATTGTCGATCAGCAGGGTCACCACCGTGTCGCGGAAATCGGTCTCGCGCTCGATCTTGTAGGACAGCGACTGCGTCGGGTTGACGACGACGCGCGCCAGTCGCGCCGCATCGAGCAGCCCCTCGTCCTGGTCGAAGTCCCACGAGCGCGACTGCTGCGCCATCAGCCGCCGCTGCAGGCGGTTGGCGAGTTTGGACACCGCCGATTGCAGATGCGCGAGCTGCTGGTCGAGATAGCCGCGCAGCCGCGCGAGCTCGTCGGCATCGCACAGGTCGGTGGCGGCGACCACCTCGTCGAACTGCGTCGTCCACGGCTTGTATTCGAACTGCGGCATGAAGTCGCTGTTCGGCCGGTTGGGACGCACGGGCTGCATCCCCTCGTCGCCATCGTCGCCGGGTTCGCCGTCGAGGTCGTCCATCGACTCGTCGCCGAACTCCTCGCCCTCGCCGTCGTCGCTGTCCGATTCCTGCGCCTCGCCACGCGCGTCGACCTGGCCCTCGCCCTGGCCGGCCTGATCGTCCTCGCCCTCCTCGCTCTCGTCCTGCTCCTGCTCGTCGGTGCCCTCGTCCTCCGATCCGCCCTCGTCCGCCTCTTCGGGCAGCACCTCGCCCTCGACGAGCTCCAGCTCCTCGAGCATCTTCATCGCGAGGCTCTGGAACGCGCGCTGGTCGTCGAGTGCGAGCGACAGGCCCGACAGGTCGGTCCGACCCTCCACCCACTCGCGCACCAGCGCCAGGCCGGGCGCGGCGGCGGCGGGCGCCTGTGCGCCGGTCAGCGCCTCGCGGACCAGCAACGACAGTGCGGTGGACAGCGGCACCTCCTCTGCCGTGCGAGCGCGGGCGATCGGGTCGCTACGCAATCGCACGTCGAGCGCGTGGTTGAGGTTATCGGCGATGCCCGCATAGCCACGGCTGCCCAGCGCCTCGACCCGCGCCGTCTCCACCGCATCGAAGACCGCGCGCGCCACCGCTTCGGCGGGTGCATGGCGCAGGTGCAATGCGCTGTCGTGATGCTTCAGCCGCAGCGCGAAGCCGTCCGCGAAGCCGCGCGCCTCCGCCACCTGCTCGGCCGGCAGCGCGCGTGCCGGCATCGGCACCTTGATGTGCTTGCCGCTTTGCGTCGGCGCATCGGCGGTGAAGGCGAGTTCCACCTCCGGCTCCTCCGCGATCGCGCGCGCCGTGCCGGAGAGAACCGCCTTGAACCGGTCGAGCGGGGTTTCGTTGGCCATTACCAGAGTACCTTGCAGCCGAAGGCGGCGATTTCCGCGTCCCGCGTCACGACGGTCAGATCATCGATCAGCGCTTGTGCGGCGATGATGCGATCGAAAGGATCGCGGTGCGATCCGGGTATGAGACCGCCTCGAACCGCATGGGCATGGGTGACGGGAAGGTGCTGAAATCCATCGCGCCGAATGGCCGCGTCGAAGTCCGCGATCCGTCTCTCCATGGCTGGCAATTGACCGATCCGAACCTTGATCGCGATCTCCAACCCACTGACCGCGCTGACCGACACCGAGTTGGCGGGATCGCCCAAAAGCCCGATCAGCGCTGGTGACAGTCGCTCGGGGTCGTTCCACCACCAGATCAGCGTGTGGGTGTCGAGGAGATACCC
>JBKBTU010000133.1:0-7225 GCA_046290715.1 Sphingomonas sp.
GACGACATGCCGATCCGCCTCGAATCGGTTCAGAACGCCAATGATCAGGCGACCCTGGTGGCCAAGACGATCATGGGGCAGGAACTGGCCTATGACGCAGTGCCGTGGTTCTGGTCGAACCAGTACGACCTCAAGCTCCAGACGGTGGGTCTGTCGACCGGTCACGATGCCGCGATCCTGCGCGGCGGTTCGGAAGCGGTGCACAGCAACCGCGCGATCCATGCCGCACTCGCGGCCGGCTTCGCCGATGCAGGCCTGCCGGCGGACGCCGTGCAGCTGGTGCCGACCACCGATCGGGCGGCGGTGGGGGCGATGCTCGCCGCGGACGGGGCGATCGACCTCGTCGTGCCGCGCGGCGGCAAAAGCCTCGTCGCGCGCGTGCAGACGGAGGCGCGGGTGCCGGTGCTCGCGCATCTCGACGGCATCAACCACGTGTATGTCGACGCTTCGGCCGATCCCGCCATGGCGCGCGGCATCGTCGTCAACGCCAAGATGCGCCGTACCGGCATCTGCGGATCGATGGAGACGCTGCTGATCGACCGCAGCTTCGCCGAGCCGGCGATGCTGATCGCGGCGTTGCAGGATGCCGGGTGCGAGGTGCGCGGCGATAATCATGCGGTGGCGCTGGCGCCCGGTATCGCGCCGGCGGACGATGCCGACTGGGACACCGAATATCTCGACGCGATCTGCTCGGTGGCGATGGTCGCCGGCGTCGACCAGGCGATCGAGCATATCGCCGCGCATGGTTCGCATCACACGGACGCGATCGTCGCCACCGATGCGGCGGTCGCCGAGCGCTTCCTCGCCGAGGTCGATTCGGCGATCGTGCTGTGGAACGCCTCCACCCAGTTCGCCGACGGCGGCGAGTTCGGTCTCGGTGCGGAGATCGGGATCGCCACCGGCCGGCTGCACGCGCGCGGACCCGTCGCGCTGGAGGGGCTGACCACCTACAAATGGGTCGGTCGCGGCACGGGGCAGCTACGTCCCTGATAACGCGGGGAGAGGATCGGCGGCTGGCGCGTTGAGCGCGCCGATCCATCCGTCGAAAGGCTCCCGTATGCGTTACAACCCGCTCGGCCGTACCGGCCTGTTCGTCTCCGAACTGTGCCTCGGCACGATGACCTTCGGCGGCGAGGGCTTCTTCGCCTATATGGGTGCGGTGCAGCAGGACGGCGCCGACGCGCTGGTCCGGGCGGCATTCGATGCCGGCGTCAACTTCATCGATACCGCCAACGTCTATTCGCAAGGCTTGTCGGAGGAGATCACCGGCCGTGCGATCCGCAACCTCGGGCTGCGCCGCCAGGACGTCGTGCTCGCGACCAAGGTGATGGGGCCGATGGGCGAGGGGCCGAACGACCGCGGCACCAGCCGCGTCCACGTGCTCGACCAGGCCAAGGCGAGCCTCAAGCGGCTCGAGACCGATTATATCGACCTCTACCAGATCCACGGCTTCGATCCCGCGACGCCGATCGAGGAGACGCTGTCCGCGCTCGATATCCTCGTCCAGCACGGCCATGTCCGCTATATCGGCGTCAGCAATTGGGCGGCGTGGCAGATCGTCAAGGCGCTGGGGGTGTCGGAATTGAAGCGCTTCGCCCGCTTCCAGTCGGTGCAGAGCTATTATTCGCTCGCGGGCCGCGATCTCGAACGCGAGATCGTGCCGATGCTACGCTCCGAGGAGCTGGCGCTGATGGTGTGGAGCCCGCTCGCCGGCGGCTATCTGTCGGGCAAGTACCAGGCGGGCGAGGGTGGCGGCCGCCGCGACGAGCGCGCTTTCCCGCCAGTCGATGGGACGCGTGGCGACGCGGTGGTCGCTGCGATGCGGCCGATCGCCGAGGCGAAGGGCGCCAGCGTCGCGCAGGTCGCGCTCGCCTGGCTGCTCCACCAGCCGCATGTCACCAGCGTCATCATCGGCGCCAAGCGCGAGGAGCAGCTGCGCGACAATCTGGGCGCGGTGGATGTCGATCTCGATACGGACGATCTCGCCGCGCTCGATGCGGTGAGCCGGCTTGCGCCGGAATATCCCGGCTGGATGCAGGAGCTGCAGGGCGGCTATCGTGCGCCGCAGCTCGCGCAGATGCGGCATCGGCGCGGGTGAGTTGAGAAGCGAGCTCGCCGGGCGTATACTGCCGGCCATGGCAAGCCTGCATCCGATCCATGCCGAAGTCGATGCCGAGACGATGGCGATCCTGGATCGCGTCGCACGGCGACGCGGGATGAGCAGTGAGGCCTTTGCCGCAGAGGCGATCCGGCGTGCGGCCGAAAGCGACGACGATTTCGATGCTTTTATCCAAGTCGGCATCGATGCGGCGGATCGTGGCGACGTGGTGTCGCACGAAGAGGTGGTAGCCGAACTCGACGCGATGATCGCCAAGCATCGCGTGCGATGCGGATAGACTGGACGCGACCGGCGCTCGAGGACATTCGGGGGATTGACGACTGGCTGACGCGCGAGGCGTCCCCCGAAGTCGCAGTGCGGACGCTCGTGACGATCCGACACCGAGCGTTTTTCCTCGAAAACTTTCCACGTGGTGGCCGGCCGCTGACCGGGGGTCACCGCGTTCTGCGGGTCTTCGACACACCGTATCTGATCCGCTACCGGATCGTCGGCGATGTGGTGCAGGTGTTGCGCGTGCACCACGAGCGCGAGGACTGGCAGCTCGCGCCATGACCCCTACCGGCCTGCTCGGCGGTTCGTTCAACCCCGCGCATCGCGGGCATCGGCGGATCACGCTCGCGGCGATCGCGGCGCTCGATCTCGACGAGGCGTGGTGGCTGGTGTCGCCGGGCAACCCGCTGAAGGCCGGCGCGCCCGACATGGCGCCGCTGCCTGCGCGTCTCGCCTCGGCACGGGCGATGGCGCGGCGGGCGCCGATCCGCGCAACCGATATCGAGGCGCGGCTGCACACCCGCTACACGCTCGACACGCTGCGCAAGCTCCAGCGCCGCTACCCCCGGCGGCAGTTCATCTGGCTGATGGGCGGCGATAACCTGGCGCAATTCCATCGCTGGCGCGGCTGGCGCCAGATCGCCCGCACGATGCCGATTGCGGTGATCGCGCGGCCGGGGTATGAGGGCCAAGCCCGCGCGAGCGTCGCGATGGGTTGGCTGCGGCGCTTCCAACGGCCCGCAGACCAGGCGAAGCATTGGACGACGTGGAGATTGCCGGCACTCGTGCTGTTGCGCTTCCGCCCCGACCCGACCTCCGCCACCGCGGCCCGCGCGGCCGATCCCGACTGGCACCGGCGCCATCCGGCCCAGCAACCCAGGAGTACACTTGGCGAGTAACACCCCAGCCATTCGGCCGGCCGACCCGGCCGAGGTCGAGGCGCTGCACCGGCTCATCATGACCTCGCTCGAGGACGATCAGGCCGAGGAACTGCTGTCGATCCCGCTTGCGGGCAAATCGTCGATCGCTGATTTCATGGTGATCGGAAGCGGTCGCTCGACGCGTCAGGTCGCCTCGATGGCGACCAAGCTCGCCGAGAAGATCAAGGCGGAGTTCGGCCGCAGCGTGCGGATCGAGGGACTGCCGACCGCCGACTGGGTGCTGATCGACGCCAACGACGTCATCGTGCACCTGTTCCGGCCGGAGGTGCGCACCTTCTACAACCTCGAGCGGATGTGGCAGTTCGGCGATACCGTGTCGTCGTCGCTGAAGCCGCTGCCCACGCCCGAGGCCTGAGATCCTCCTTCACATCGTGGCGCGCGGGAAGATCGGGCGCTCGCCCGAGGCCGAGCTGGTCGACCGCTACCTCAAGCGGATCGCCTGGCCGACGCGCGTCACCGAGCTGCCCGACACCGGCGGCAAGCTGCCGCCGCACGACGCACAGACGATCCGCGTGCTGCTCGACGAGAAGGGCGAGGTGCTCGGCTCGATGGACTTCGCCCGGCGGCTCGAACGGTGGCGTGACACCGGCACGCGCGAGGCGCGCTTCCTGATCGGCGCGGCGGACGGTTTCGGCGACGCCGAGCGCGCGGAAGCGGACCTGCTGCTGTCGTTCGGCCGCGCCACTTGGCCGCACATGCTGGCGCGGGCGATGCTGGCGGAGCAACTGTTTCGCGCGACGGCGATCCTCGCGGGCCATCCCTATCATCGGGAAGGGTGAGCGTGCCACGCCGACCCTCACCCCTTGGGCGCTTCGCGCCTCTTCCCCTCTCGCGCTGGAAGAGTGGGAGGGGTGAGGGCAGGCGCGGCGCGCTGTGGTGCCTCGCCCTGCTCGCGCTCGCGCTGCCCGCCGACGGCCAGACGCTCGCCGATCAGCGCCAGCGGCTCGCCGCCGCCAAGCGCGATGCCGCCGTCGCCGCGCGCAAGGCGGACGATCTCGCCCGCAACGCCGCCGACGAGCGCAACGCCGCCGACAAGGCGCGGGCGGAGGAGGCCGCGCTCGCCGCGCGCGTGGATGCGGCGGCGGCGACGCTCGCTGCCGCGCGTGCGCGCCAGGCGATCGTCGGCCGGCTGCTTGCCGCTCAGCAGCAGGCGCTCGGCCAGCAGCAGGCGCCCGTCGCCCGCCTGCTCACCGCGCTGGCGTCGCTCGCCCGCAGACCGACGGTGGTGGCGCTCGCCCAACCGGGATCGGTCGACGATCTGGTCCACGTTCGTGCGGTGCTCGCCGGCGCGCTGCCGGTGGTCCGCGCGCGCACCGATGCGGTGCGCGGCGCGATCGTGCGCACCCGCGTGCTGGAGACGGATGCCGCGCTCGCCGCGACGGCGCTGCGCGAAGGTCGTGCGCGGCTGGAGGCGGAGCGCACCGCGCTCGCGCGGCTCGAGGCGGCGCATCGCGCGCGGGCCGGTGCGCTCGGCCGCGATGCGATCAGCGAGTCGGATCGGGCGTTGGCGCTCGGCGAGCGCGCCCGAGACCTGGTCGATTCGCTCGACGAGCGCGGCGCGGCGCAGGCGACCGCGGCGGACCTCGCCGCGCTCCCCGGACCGCTGCCGCGTCCGCTCGCACCCGGCGCCCGGCCGCCCGCTCCCCGCCCGGGCGTCTACCGCCTGCCCGTGCGCGGCCGGCTGGTGACCGGGCTCGACGAGATTTCGGATGCCGGGGTGCGCTCGCGCGGTCTGACCTTCGCGGTCGTACCCGGCGCCGCCGTCGTCGCCCCGGCGGCGGGCGTCGTGCGCTATGCGCGGGCGTTCCGCGGCTATGGCGTCATCGTCATCATCGATCACGCCGACGGCTGGACCAGTCTCGTCACCGGGCTGGGGCGGAGCGTCGTCGCGCGCGGCCAGCGCGTCGCCGCCGGTGCGCCTCTCGGCCTCGCCGGCGGCGGCGAGGACCCCCGCGTCACGGTGGAATTGCGGCGCCGCGGCCGGCCGATGGACATTGCGGCGCTCCTCGGCTGATCGTCAGCGTCCGTTCAGCCGTGCTGCGCTTTGCTCTGGCGTCCGAATACGGCTAAACGTGCGCGGTTTTCCCGCCTTCAGGATGTTCGATGGCCCGTCCGCTGCTTACCGCGACCGCAATCCTCGGCTCGCTGTCCCTCATCCCGCTGGCGACGCAGGCGATGGCGGCGGTCGACACCGACACCTATCGCGAATTCGACCAGTTCCTCGACGTGTTCAACCGCATCAAGGCCGACTACGTCGACAAGGTCGACGATCAGAAGCTGATCAAGGGTGCGATCCAGGGCATGCTGGAGAGCCTCGACCCGCATTCGAGCTACGTCGACGCGCTCGACTACGACAATCTGCGCATCCAGACCGAGGGCAATTACGGCGGCCTCGGCCTCACCGTCCAGATGGAGGACGGTGCGGTTAAGGTCGTCTCGCCGCAGGAGGATACGCCGGCCTATCGCGCGGGCGTCAAGTCGGGTGATTACATCACGCATATCGACGGCAAGCTGATCTACGGCGACACGCTGGACGAGGCGATCGGGCTGATGCGGGGCAAGCCCGGCACCAAGATCAGCCTGACGCTGGTGCGTCCCGGCCAGGACAAGCCGATCGACGTGACGATGAACCGCGAGGTGATCGTCCAGAAGCCGGTGAAATGGGAAGTCCGCGGCGACGTCGGCTACATCAACATCAACACCTTCTCCGAAAGCACCGGCGCCGACACGCGCGCGGCGATCATGGCGATCGACAAGAGCCTCGGGCATCGGCCGCTTGGCTATGTCGTCGACCTGCGCGACAATGGTGGCGGGCTGCTGACGCAGGCGATCGCGGTCAGCGACGCCTTCCTCGACCATGGCGAGATCGTCTCGCAGCGTGGCCGCGAGAAGTCGGATATCGAGCGCTATTTCGCCAAGCCCGGTGACGACGCGCATGGCTTGCCGGTGGTGGTGCTGACCAACCCCGGCACCGCGTCCGCCTCCGAGATCGTCGCGGGCGCGCTACAGGACCACCACCGCGCGCTGGTGATGGGCGAGCGCAGCTTCGGCAAGGGCTCGGTGCAGACCTTGCTCCAGCTCGGACCCAAGACCGCGCTGCGCCTGACCACCGCGCGCTATTACACGCCATCGGGACGCAGCGTGCAGGAAGGCGGCATCGAGCCCGATATCCGCGTGCCGCAGATCAGCGATCCCGACCTCAAGACGCGTCCCGTCTTCCGCGAGGCGGACCTGCGCCGTCACCTCATCAACGAGGTCAAGGCCGACAACAAGATCCTCGAGGAAGATACCAAGGACGATCCGCGCTTCGCGATGACGCCGGACCAGCTCAAGAAGCAGGGGATCGACGACTTCCAGCTCTATTATGCGCTGAAGACGGTGGCGCGGCTCGGTGGCCCCGCGCAGGTCGCGGCGGCGACCAAGCCGCGGCCGGTTCCTGCGGCGGCAAAGTGACGCGCTCCGAACATCTCGCGCGCTGGATCGCGCTGCTGCTGCCTGCGGCGCTGCTCGCCGGCGCCTGGGGCTCGCAGCTCGTCGGCCATCTCTATCCGTGCGAGATGTGCCACTGGCAGCGCTGGCCGCATTACGCCGCCTTGCCGTTCGCGCTGCTCGCGTTCGTCGTGCCGCAGCGGAGCATCGCCAAGGCGTTCGTGATCCTCGCCGCGTTGCTGATCGCGGTGTCGGGCGCGATCGGCGTCGCGCATGCCGGGGTCGAATACCATTGGTGGAACGGCTTCACCGCCTGCACCCAGACGGTCGACCTGCGCGGCCTCGGCCCGGCGGCGCGACTCGAGGCGCTGATGCACGCCCCCGTCGTGCGCTGCGACACGCCGCAATGGACGCTGCTGGGGATTTCTCTCGCCGGGTTCAACGCCATCCTGTCATTGGGCGGCGC
>JBKBTU010000134.1:0-3005 GCA_046290715.1 Sphingomonas sp.
GAGCTTCGCCCGTGCCTTCACCTTCGTCTCGGGTGCCATCCAGGTGAGCTTGGACAGGCGGATGTCCATCGCCGCGATCAGGTTGCGGACGAGCTCATCGGCCTTCGCCTTCGCCTCGGGCGGGAAGTACTTCTGGACGTAGATCTGCCCGACCGCCTCGCCGAGGCTGCCGTTGACGAGGTCGACGCCGCGCTTCCAGCGCTCCTTCAGCTGCGGCGTGCCGTTCAGCGTCGTGCCGTAGAAGGCGAACTGCGTGTTGACGAAGTTCGACGACAGCAGCGGCGCGGCGTTCGAGATCGTGTGGAAGGCGAGATATTCCTTCCACGTCGACAGCGGCGTCGCGGCGACGATCTTGGCGGTGCCGGTCAGTGCCGAGGGCTGGCCGACGATGACGCGCGTCTGGCTGCCGAGGCCCTGCTCGGTCAGCATCGCCTGCCAGTCGAAGCCGGGCATCGCGGTGGCGAGCTGCGCCACCGGCATCGGGTTGTAGCCCTTCTCGACCTGGCGCAGCTCGGCGCGATCCCAATGCTGCTGGGCGATCGCCTTCTCCAGCTCGTAGACGCGCTGCGCCGATCCTTGCGGATCGGGCTGGCCCGCCATGCGCATCATGTCGGCGATATAGGTGACGTACTTGGTCCGCGCTTCGGCGAACTTGGGATCGTCCTTCAGGTAGTAATCCTTGTCGGGGAGGCCGAGGCCGCCCTGGCCGAGGTAGACGGCGTAGACGGTGTTGTCCTTCAGGTCCTGCTGCACGCCCGCGCCGATCGGCACGTCGATGCCGTGCTTGGTCGCCTCGCCGAATGCCTTGGCGAGATCGCTCTGCGAGTTGATCGCGGCGATCTTGGCAAGATACGGCTTGAGCGGCGCGGCACCCGCCGACTCGATCGCGGCGGCGTCCATGAAGGTCGCATAGGTGTCGCCGATCTTGGTCGCGACCGGATCGCTGCCGGGCGCCGCCGCCGCGCCCTCGATCACCGCACGGGTGCGCTCGTCCGACAGGTTGCGCAGGATCGCGAAACCGCCCCAGCTCGCCCGGTCGGCAGGGATCTGCGTGCGCGCCATCCAGGCGCCGTTGACGTAATTGTAGAAATCGTCACCCGGCGCGATCGACCTGTCCATCGCGGTGAGATCGACTCCGAAGTCGCCGAGCTGCGGCTTGCCGGGGCGGGCCGGCGCGGTCGTTTGGGTGCTGGTCTGGGCGTAGACGACGCCCGACGCGGCCGAGGCGAGCAGAAGGGCGGCAAGAACCTGTTTGCGCATCGATTGTCCCTAGGAGAGATGGAATGTTCAAGACTCAACGATGCGCGGTGTTCTAGCCGCTTAAAACGCCCCGTCAAACATGGTTTGTCGCATGGCGATGCCGCCATTTGCGCGCGATCCACAACCGCCAGCCGAGCGCCGACCCGGCATAGCCGAGGAGTGCGCACACGGAGGTGAGAATGATGAGGCCGAGGCCGAACGCCGGCCCCTGCGCCCATAGCCAGTGGAAGGCGCCGGTGATCGATTGCAGCCAGCCCGCCGCCTCCGCCGCCGGTTGCGCGATCGCGGGCGCGTCGCTGTGGAGGATCCAGCTGCCAATCTTGTAGGCGACGAACCAGAGGAACGGCGTGGTGAAGGGGTTGGTGATGAAGGTGGTCAGCGCCGCCACCGGCACGTTGGCGCGGAACGGCAGCGCGAACAGCGCGGCGATCGCGATCTGCGCGACGGGAAACAGAAAGCCGGCGACCATGCCGAGCGCGACGCCGCGCGGCACCGAACGACGGGTGAAGCGCCACAGCCCCGGCTCCAGCACGCGGTGCGCGACCGGCCGCAACAACCGGTTCGACTCCATCGATTCGCGCGTCGGCATGCTGCGCCGCGCCCAGTCGACGGTGCGCCGCCACAGGCCGGGACGGCCGCCGGGATCGGCCATCAGCCTCGCTCGCGCATGATGCGCCCGGCTTCCCGCTTCCATTCGCGCTCCTTGATCGCGGCGCGCTTGTCATGGTCCTTGCGCCCCTTGGCGAGCGCCAGTTCCACCTTCGCGCGGCCGCGGCTGTTGAAATAGACGCTGAGCGGCACGAGCGTCATCCCCTCGCGCGCCACTGCGCCGTGGAGCTTGTTTATCTCGCGTTCGTGAAGCAGCAATTTACGCGGGCGCTTCGCCTCGTGGTTGAAGCGGTTGCCGTGGCTGAATTCGGGGACGTTGGCGTTGACCAGCCAGACCTGCCCGTCACGCACCTCGGCGTAGCTTTCGCCGATGCTGCCCTCGCCGAAGCGCAGCGACTTCACCTCGGTACCGGTGAGCGCGATGCCCGCCTCGTAGACGGTGTCGATGCTGTATTCGAACCGTGCCTTGCGGTTCTCGGCGACGATCTTCTTCTTGTCGAAGGTGGCGGGTTTGGGACGCGACATGGTCGCGGGGATGTAGGAGGTGTTGGCGGCGGAGGGAAGCGGCGCCGTCGCGCCATCTCCCCTCCCCCGCGGTTCACGGCGCTCAGGCTCCCTTCGCGACCCAGGTCTGCACCGCGGCGCGCAGGCGCTCCGCCGCGGCCTTGCGCACGGCAATGCTGGCGACGACGCGACGGGCAGGACTGCGCGAGCTTTCCGGCAGGGTCTGGGCGAAAGCCTGGATCTTGCCCGGCATCGCGGGGTCGTTCGACCCGCCGCCCAGCCCGACGATGAAGCTCGAGCGGCTGCTCTCTTCGAGGAAGCCCTCGACCAGCGCGCGATTGGCGACCGCCCAGTCGAACGCCAGATCGGGATGCGCATCGCCGATCGAGCTCAGCAGCGCCGCCTTTTGCGGTGCGGTGAACGTATCGGTCTTGAGCAATTCGAGCGCCCGCCTGCCGAGCGCCTCGTCGCGCGCGTCGCCGAGCAGGGTGACGAAGCGGTTCTTGGCGACCGGATTGGTCTCCGCCTTGGTCAGCGCGAGCAGTTGCTCCCAATCGGCTGCCGTGGCGTTGGCGGCGAAGGTGGAGAGGATCGGCTGGCGGATCGCGGGCGGGATCGCGGTCGGATCGCTT
>JBKBTU010000134.1:3103-5366 GCA_046290715.1 Sphingomonas sp.
CGCCAGCTTGCCGACGTAGGTGCGGGCCTGTCGCAGCACCTCCGGATCGCCGCTGGCGCCGAGCCGACCGACCAGCGTCTCGCGCAGGTTGCTGACCAGCGGCGATTCGCCGGCGCGGGCGGTGAAGCCGATGCGTTGCAGGACCGGGCCGAGGATCGCGACGGTGCGCGCGCGCAGCGGCTCTCCGAGCGGCGTTCCCTCGTAGATGTCGCCGAGCCGGCCGAGCCGGCCGGACACGAGCGACCATTCGAGCGGATCGGCGTTCGTCCCCACCTGCCCCATCAGCGCGAAGAAGCGCGACAGGTCCTGATAGCCACCCGCCGCCAGGGCATAATCATCGCCGAGCGTGCCCAGCCGGTCGGCGAGCGGCAGCCGCGCATAGTCGCGCACCAGCGCGTCATGCGCGGGCTGGTCGTACATCACCCGCGTGTAGCTGCCCTTGCCCTTGTTGAGCAGCAGCGTGCCACAGCCCTTGACGGAGACGGCGGTCGCCGGCCCGCTGACGATCATCCGCGTCTCGCCGCCGCCCAGCGTGCCGACGACCAGCGGCACCTTCCAGGTCTGCGGCGCCTTCGAAGCCTGGTCGAGGCCGAAGCGACCCTGCGCCAGCGTCGCCGTGGTACTGCCGTTGCTACACCGGGCGTTGCTCAGCGTGACCAGCGGCACGCCGCCCTGCAGCGTGAAGCCGTGCGCGATGTCCGCCACCGGCTGACCCGCGACGTCCGACAATTCGGTCCACAGCTGGTCGGTGACGGTGTTGCCGTATTTGTACTTTGCCATGTAGCGGCGGATGCCGTCGCGGAACGTGTCGGCGCCCAGCGTCGATTCGAGCATGCCGATCACCGCCTGCCCCTTCAGGTAGGTGATGCCGTCGAACGCTTCACCGATCTGATCCACCGTCTCGATCTTGCGGATGATCGGGTGGGTCGCCGCGGTCGCATCGATTCCCATCGCCGATTCGCGGTCGCTCGCCACGGCCGCCGCCTCCGCCTTCCAGTCGGGGTTGAGGTCGGCGGCCGACTTGTTCTCCATCCACGACGCGAAGCCTTCGTTCAGCCACAGGTCGTCCCACCAGCGCATGGTGACGAGGTCGCCGAACCACTGGTGCGCCATCTCGTGCGCGACGACGGAGAAGATGCGCTGCTTGGCGCTCTCGGTCGACCGCGCGGGATCGAACAGCAATTCTGGCTCGAAGTAGAAGATCGCGCCCCAATTCTCCATCGCGCCGAAGAACTGGCTGGAGCCGGGGCCCGCGATCATGTCCATTTTGGGCAGCGGATAGGGCTGGCCGAAATAGTCGTTGTAGTAAGCGAGCAACCGCTTGGCCTGCGCCAGCGCATAGTCGCCCTGCGCCGACACGCCACGCCGGGTGACCACGCCGATCTCGGTCTTGCCCGCCTGCACCGTCTTGCGCTCGAGGTCGCCCATGCCGAGGTAGAGCAGGTAGCTCGACATCACCGGCGTCTCGGCAAAGCTGTAGAGCTGCGTCCCGTCCGCCTGGCGGGTGATCGCGGCGGGCATGTTGGAGATGGCGAGCTGCCCGGCGGGCGCCACCGCCTTCAGCCGGAACTTGGCCTTGAACGCGGGCTCGTCCCACATGGGGGCGAAGCGCCGTGCATCGGGCGCCTCGAACTGCGTCGCCAGCATCCGCGCCTTCGAACCGTCGCCATTGGTATAGTCGATCGCGAACAGGCCGGCGGCGGACTGGCCGATCTTGCCCGTCCAGCGGAAACCGACGGTGTGGCGACCGACACTGGCGGCCGCGGGCAGCGTCAGCGTCAGCTGCTGCTTCGCCTTGTCGAGCGCATAGCGGACGGGTTTGCCGTCGAACGTCGCCTCCGCGATCGCCAGATCGGCCGCATTGAGCGTGATCGTCGGCGTTGCCGTCTTGACGTCGATCGCCACCGTTTCGCTGCCCGTAAAGGTGAGCGCCGTCGCGTTGGGAATCACGGCGATATCGTAGAGGATGGGGACGACGGTCGTCGGCAGGCTGCCGGCGGCGAGCGCAGGCGTGGAAGCCGAAAGAGCGAGTACGGTAGCGACGGCAAACTTCATGGGGGAAGCGACTCCGATACGGGTGTATGGCGCGGGCCATACGCCTTTGGCCCGGAACGACAAGCCACCGGCTTCTGGACAGGGCGATCGGTTTCGGTCCACAACTGATCGCAAGAGAGGACCCGCATGACCCCCAAGATCTTCGACCGCCTCGCGTTGCCCGTGATCGGTTCGCCCCTGTTCATCATTTCCGGACCCGATCTGGTGA
>JBKBTU010000134.1:5376-7202 GCA_046290715.1 Sphingomonas sp.
GGCACTGAACGCGCGGCCCCAGGCGCGGCTCGACGAATGGCTGCACCGGATCACCGAGGAACTCGCCGCGCACAACCGCGACCACCCCGACCGCCCGGCGGCTCCCTTCGCGGTCAACCAGATCGTCCACAAGTCCAACGACCGGCTGGAGGCGGACCTCGCCACCTGCGCCAAGTGGCAGGTGCCGATCGTCATCACCTCGCTCGGCGCGCGCGAGGACCTCAACACCGCGGTGCACGGCTGGGGCGGCATCACGCTGCACGACGTCATCGACGATCGCTTCGCGCGCAAGGCGATCGAAAAGGGCGCGGACGGCCTCATCGCGGTGGCGGCGGGTGCCGGCGGGCACGCCGGACGCCTGTCGCCGTTCGCGATCGTGCAGGAGATCCGCCAGTGGTTCGACGGACCGCTCGCTTTGTCAGGATCGATCGCGACCGGCGGCGCGATCCTCGCTGCGCGCGCGATGGGCGCGGACTTCGCCTATATCGGCTCGCCGTTCATCGCGACGCACGAGGCGAACGCCGCCCCCGAGTACAAGGATTCGATCGTCGCGAGCCGCGCCGCGGACATCGTCTATTCGAACCTGTTCACCGGGGTGCACGGCAATTACCTGCGCAGCTCGATCGAGGCGTCGGGTCTGGATCCCGACAACCTGCCCGAAGGCGACCTCAAGACGATGAACTTCGGCGGCGGGGCCAACAAGGATGGGGGCTCGAAGGCGAAGGCATGGCGCGACATTTGGGGATCGGGCCAGGGGATCGGCGTGGTCGACCGCGTCGAGAGCGTCGGCGAACGTGTGGCGCGGCTGGCCCGCGAATATGGCGAGGCGCTCGGCCGGGTGGCGGGCTGATCCGTCGGTCCACCGCCGACCGACTTTAGCTATCTGGGCTTTCGACCGTCACCCCGGACTTGATCCGGGGTGTCGCTTCGTATCGACCAAAGGAAAAGCGAACCTCCGGCTCTGCGGCCGGGGTGACGCGAGGAGCGGAACGTCAGAATGCCAGCGCCAGCCGGTCGCGTAGGCGATGGACCGGGCTCGGCATCATGTCGGTCCCCTGCGCTGCGTCGAGCAGTCCGACCCGGCGGTGGAGGTTGGCGCTTGCCTCGACCAACGTCCGCGCCCGTACGGGCAGCGCGGCGACGAGATCGGCATCGAATTGCGGCGCATGGCCAAGCCGCCGCGCGGCATCGAGCGCCTCGCGCGGCTTGAGTTCGCCCGCGTCGACCGCACGCTGCGTCAGCAGCCAGGCGATGACATGCATCAGCCGCGTCGTCACCTTGAGCGATTCGCAAGAGAAGCCGACACGGATCAGCGGATCGAGCGCCTCGCGTTCCGCCCGCCCGTCCTCGTCGAAATAGGCGCGCGCTTCGTCGGCGAGCAGCATCGCCTCGGTGTAGAGCGAGTCGATCAGGCGGCGGTGGATGCGCGATTCGGAGCCGGGACCGGTCATAGCCATGGTCTGACACAGCATTCCGCCGCTGCACAGCGCATCCTGAACGTACGATGTCCCATTGCGCGCCGCCTTATGGTTTCCGCCGGTGCGGCCTCAGGCGATGATGTCGGGCACCAGCTGATCCTCGCACAGCGCGATCTCGTCGCGCAGGCGAAGCTTGCGCTTTTTCAGGCGTGCGATCTGCAATTGGTCGGGCAGGCTCGTTGCGGCGAGGGCGGCGATCGCCGCGTCGAGGTCGCGATGTTCGACCCGCAGCAGGTCGAGCCGGGCGATGATCTGTGCTTCGTCCATGACACCGCCCCCGTTGGCTTCCACCCGTTGCGCGGCCGTTCCCCTAGCCCAGCCGGGGCGCGCCACCAAGTCGTCGCATCG
>JBKBTU010000135.1:0-7191 GCA_046290715.1 Sphingomonas sp.
CGTCGACTTCCGCGAGCCGCACCAGCAGGCTCGCCTGCTCCGTACCATCGGCAACCGGGACGAGCCGCTCGCCGATCAGATCGCAACGGACCTGCGCGATCAGCTCGTCCATCAGCAGACGGTCCCGCAACAGCCCCGCGCGCGACAGGCGGCGGACGGTGTCCTCATGCCCCTTGAGCAGGCGCTCCGCCTGCGCATCCGCGCCGCGGCCGGCGAGCAGCCGGGCAGCATGGCGGCGAACGTCGGTCTCGATCCCCTGGACGACACCCGACAGCAGCCGCGACAGGGTCAGCCGCGTACGCTCGTCCAGGCGCGCATCGTCGGCCAGGAAGAAATCGTCGATCGCGCCGGACAGGCGTACGTCCGCCAGCGCGCCGAGGCGGCGCGCGGCGCTGATGCGGGTGCCGAGCGCATCGCGCCCTGCCTGTTCCTGTCCGACCGACATGGCCTGACGCCTACCCTTCCATCATTAAAACAGCGCTAAGGCTGCCGCCGCAATCGTTCGATCGCTGCGGTGAGGGTCGCACCGGCATAGATCGCGCCCGCACCCAGCCCGGCGAGCGGAGCAGACAGCAGCACGCCGACCCATACGAGCAGGCCATAGCTGCACGGATCACCCCACCAGGTCCGCCGCGGCGCGTCGCCCCGGGCTCGCTCGCCCAGCACGGCGAGCAGGATGAGGCCCGTCGCCAGAACCATTCCGGCATCGCTTCCCGCGCCGTTGGCCGAGCGACCGAGCAGCAGCGCCGCACCGGCGAGCACGATACCGGCTCCGGTCCGCATCCAGCGCTCCGCGCCCCGCTCGTCGCGCAGGTCGGCGAGGATCGCGCCGAGCAGGCCGGCGACCGACCCCAACAGCGCGAACAGGACACCGCCGACCGGATGGCCATAGGCGATCAACGCCCAGCCGATCAGGCCGGCGACGCCGCCGCCCGCCGCCACGGCCGCGACCGGTACGGTCCGCGGCACCAGCAGCGGGATGACCGATCGCGCCAGCGGGGCGACGATGAAGCGCTCGAACCAGCCGCTCCGGCCCGAGACCATCGCCGCCATCACCGTTCGACCGCGCTGTTCGAGCGCTGCGCCGGCGTGGCCGATCCCGTGGCCGTCGCGTACCGCATCGGCCGGCAGCATCACGTGGACGGCGCGCGCCTGCGAGGCGAGCCGGACCAGCGTCGATTGCACGTCATAGTCGCGCGGCATCGCCGCGAGCTCGGCGATCCGCCGCGCCTCGATCCGCGCGATGCCGGCCCATACCATGCCGCCGCCCACGCGCTCGTATCCCGGCGCGACCTGCTCCTCGGGCGCGACGAGCAGGGCATCGCCACCCTCGCGTGCGAGCGCGCCGAGCGCCTCTCCTGTCGTGGTCAGCCCGTCGGCCAGCATCAAGACGCGCGCCAGCGGGTGCAGCTTTTCCGCCGCCTCCCGTGCCGTCCGCACCGTGTCGACGGCGATGCCGCGTCGTCCGATGCGGTTGATCGCGCCGAGCAGTTCGGGCGTCAGGCGCGCGACGAGGATGACGATCTGCGACACGCCGGCGGCGGTGAGCAGCCGCGCCTGATATTCGATCAGCGTCACGCCGCCGAACGGCAACGTCGCGGTCAGCATCGCCGGGCGATCCTCCGCATCGTGCATGGCAAACAAGAGACCGGCGAGCATCCCGCCGCTGTTAAGCGGTGATGCCGCTCCTGCCTAGGCGATTATAAACGCGCGATCGAACGCCGTAATTTGGCCAGCGTCGCGGTATCGTGGGGCAGATCCGCGGCCTGGGCGGCCAACGCCATCAGCCGAACCGCGCCGAAGCTTGCCGCCAGCCCTTTCAGCCGGGCGGCGGCTTCTCGCCACGCATCCCGCGTCTCGGCCGCTTCCAGCGCTGCCAACGCCCGCGCGGCGCTGTCGACGAACGCCAGCCGCAGTTCGGCGATCAACGCGGGTTCGTCTCCCACCGCCGCGGCCAGCGCCGCATCGATCGCTCCCGGATCATAAGCCATGACGAGCCTCTAGCGCGACGGTGCTTAACCAAGCGTTGCGGTTTCGCTTTATGGCGGCGCCGAAGACGGTTAAGCTCCCCGTCAACGAACGGGGGTTCCATGATTATCGACATGCGCTCGGATGCGACGGCGAACGGCGGCGCCCGCGGCCTTGACGAGCACGAGAGCATGGGCGGCCACCATCCCGACGCGATCGACGCTGCGCCGATGTGGTCGGAGGGCGTTGATCCCGAACCGCATCGGGCGGCGTGGCTTGCCCCCCTTGCCGCGGCCGGCGCGGCCGCCTTGTGGCTCGGCGGGGCCCTGTGGACGGTGCGCGACGATCTGCCGCTGTTGACCCCGGTCGCGACGATCGAGTTGCTCGCCGCTTTGGCGGTGGTGCCCGCGTTGATCGGCGTCGTCTACCTGCTCGCGATGCGCACCAGCCGACGCGAGGCACGCCGCTTCGGTCGGACCGCCCGCGCGATGCACGCCGAAGCCGCCAGCCTGGAACGCACGGTCGCGATGCTGGCGCTGTCGCTGGAGGGCAATCGTCGCCAGCTCGCGGAGCAGATCGCGACCCTGGCGGCGATGGGCGACGGTGCGAACGAGCGGCTCGCCGCGGTCGGCCGCGGCATCGCGCTCGAGATCGGTCAGGCGGACGCGCATGCCCGTTCGCTTGCGCAAGCGGCGGGCGACGCCCAGAACAGCCTCGGCGTTCTCCTCGCCTCGCTGCCGCGCGCGCAGGCTGAGGTCGACGACGTCCGCCGCCTGCTCGACGAGACGGGGCTCTCCGCCGGCGAACATGCCGCCGCACTCGAGGCGCGGCTCGCCGCGCTCGCCGATCGCGGGCGCGAGGCGGATCTCGTCGCCGGCAGCGCCGCGCAGAAGCTCGCGGCGCACATCGCCCGGATGGAGGCGACCAGCGAAACCGCGGGCGCGCGGCTGGAGGCGGTCACCGGCGACATGTCCGATGCCGTCGACGCGCTGCTCGGTCGAACCGCCGACGCGGTCGACGAGGCGCGCAAGGGCATCGCCGCGCAGGGCGAGGCGATGCTGGCGATGTTGCGCGCCAACCAGGCGGCGCTCGACAGTGCCGCGCGCGACAGCGCGGACGCTCTCGCGGAGCGGATCGCGGCGGTCGAAGACGTGATCGATCGCGTGACATCGCGCCTCGAAGGGCAGCGCGTCGCAAGCGATTCGCTACTCTCTGGCCTCGATGCCGGGATCGGTCGTGTCGAAGGCCGGCTCGACACGCTGCACAGCCAGGGGGTCGAGCGCTCGCAGTTGCTCGCCGCTTCGATCAGCGCGCTCGGTGGTTCGGCCGACGCCATGACCGAAGCGCTACGCGCCGGCGAGGCGATGGCCTCGCGGACCATCGGCACCACCGAATCCCTGCTCATCGCGCTCGATGCGGCGGCGCGGGAGATCGACGAGACTTTGCCCGACGCGCTCGCACGGCTGGATGCCAAGATCGCCTCGAGCAAGCAGGTGGTGGTCGCCGCGAAACCCGAGTTGCTCGCGCTCGTCACCGCGGCGGAGAGCACGCATGACGCGATCGAGGCGATCGCCGGCGTCATCGCCGAACAGCGCCGCACGCTCGATCACCTGTCGGGTAGCCTGCTTCAGACGCTGACCGAAGGCCGCGCCAAGGCCGATGCGCTAGGCATGATGGTCGACGAGACGATCGACCGTACGCATCGCTTCGCGGAAGAGGCGGCACCGCGCCTCGTCGACGCGCTGCTGCGCGTCCGCGACACCGCTTCGGTCGCTGCGGACAAGGCGCGCGAGACGCTGGCGACCGTCATCCCGGCCGCCGCCGAGCAGCTCGAACAGGCGAGCGCGGACGCGATGCGCCGCGCCACCGCCGACACCGTCGAACGGCAGGTCCATGCCATCGCCGACGCGACCGGCCACGCCGTCGAGGCCGCCACGCGTGCGACCGAGCGACTGTCCGCCCAGGTCCAGCAGATCCTCGACCAGACCGCGATCGTCGAGACGCGGATCGAGGATGCCCGTACCGAGCGCGACGAGGCGGAACGCGACACCTTCGCACGGCGCGCCTCGCTGTTGATCGAATCGCTGCACTCGGCCTCGATCGACATCACCAAGGCGTTCGCGCCCGAAGTGTCGGACAGCGCCTGGGCGGCCTATCTCAAGGGCGATCGCGGCGTCTTCACCCGCCGCGCGGTGCGCGTGATCGAGCCGGGCGACGCCCGCGATATCGCGCGGCTCTACGACGACGATGCCGCCTTCCGCGACGCGGTGAACCGCTACATCCATGACTTCGAGGGCATGCTGCGCACGATCCTGGCACAGCGCGACGGTTCGCCGCTCAGCGTTACGCTGCTGTCGTCGGATATGGGCAAGCTGTACGTCGCACTCGCGCAGGCGATCGAGCGGCTGCGCTAGAGTTTGATCCACGCCGATGGCAGCGTCGCCCCAGCGCAGTCTAGGGCCTCGGGCGGCTCATGCCCTGCTATGTTACGCGGAGATCCCAGCCTTAGCTGGGATGACGACCGGTCCCACGAGGACGGATGCGACCCCAGACGGTTTTCGATCGAGCTGCAATGGTTGGGCGATGTTCCTGCGCACGCAGGAATCCAGGGCCGCACGGGGCAGCATGCTCGCCCCTAGGCTCTTGCCTGCGCAGGAGCAGGATACGGATCGGACGAAAGACGCGCTAAGACGGGCGCCGAGGTATCAATTTAGGGTAGGCTGGTCCGCACATTCGCGTGCGCGTGCGAGTTCGTCGATCGCCATCGCGATCCGAGCGGAGACCTGGTGCATGCCTTCGCCGTCCATCAGACGCAGCGCCCGGCCCAGCAGATCGAGCGTTTGCAGGCAACTCGGGTTCATGGGACGCGCCTTTCGCTCGATGATCGAACGTCCAACGCCGAACGTCGCGATACGATGCAATAGGACGCGTCCCCTGCCCCAAGGCTGACGCGCCGGTGACAACGGCGTCACCCTTGCGCGTAGACCTCGTCGCGGTTGAACAGGTCGAGCATCTTCGGCGTCACCCAGCCGAATTCGTAATTCGCGACGAAGAGGCCGAACAGCACCGTCGCGACGATCGTCACGCGCAGCGCCAGACGGCCGAGGCGGAATTCGTGCGGAGCGCTTTCCGCCTGCCCGGAGACATAGTCGCCGCCCGCCTCGTGTGTGGTGCGCACGCCCCAGGGCAGGACGAGGAATACGGAGAACGCCCAGAACAGGACGTAGATCGCGAGCATCGACGTCCAGCGCACGCGATCAGGCCTCGACGATCAGCACGTCGACGATCGGCTTCTTGCCCGTCCACCGCGTCGCGATGCGACGGACGGCCAGGCGGACGTCCTCGCGGCGGCGATCGAGTTCGCGCTTCTGGCCCTTGAATGCTTCGGCAGCGGCTTCGGCGGCATCCTCGACGAAGGCGGCGCGATCCTCCTCGACCGGGATGCCGTTGACGCGGATCTGCGGGCGGCCCAAAAGGCGACCGTCACGCCCGATCGCGACCGCGACCGATATCTGGCCGTTGATCGCAAGCTTGCGCCGTTCGTTGATGGTCGAACCATCGGCGGGCAGGATCACGTCGCCGTCGAGCACCAGCCGGCCGACACCGGCATTGCCGATCTTCTCGGGCGCGCCGGGCAGCAGCCGCACGACGTCGCCATCGCTCTGCACCAGCGACTGCGGCACGCCCTCGGCAAGAGCGAAGCGGGCGTGCTCCATCATGTGGCGCATCTCGCCGTGAACCGGGATCAGCGTCTTGGGCCGGATCCACTTGTACATTCGTGCGAGTTCGGGGCGGCCGGGGTGGCCGGAGACGTGGACGTGCGCCTGCCGCTCGGTGATCATCACCACGCCCTTCGCGGCGAGCGTGTTCTGAATCTTGCCGATCGCCACCTCGTTGCCCGGGATCTGCTTGGACGAGAAGATCACGCTGTCGCCCGCATCGAGCTTGATCGTGTGCGATCCGTCTGCGACCCGCGCGAGTGCGGCGCGGGGCTCGCCCTGCCCCCCGGTCGCGACGATCAGCACCTTGTTCTTCGGCAGCCGCATCGCCGTTTCGGGATCCACCGTCTCGGGAAAGTCGGTCAGATAGCCCGTAGCGCGCGCCACCTTCAGGATCCGGTCGAGCGAACGCCCGGTCACGCACAGCTTGCGACCGGTCTCGCGCGCGACCTGCCCCAGCGTGTGGAGGCGGGCGGCGTTGGAGGCGAAGGTGGTGACGAGCACACGCCCGCGCGCCCGCGCGATCTGCTCGGCGAGGCCCTTGCGGACCGATGCTTCCGATCCCGACGCCTCGGCATTGAAGACGTTGGTCGAATCGCACACCAGTACGTCGACGCCGGCATCGCCGATCTGGGTCAGCCGCTCGGCGCTGGTCGGAATGCCGATCACCGGGGTCGGATCGAGCTTCCAGTCGCCGGTGTGGAACACGCGGCCCGCCTTGGTCTCGATCACCAGCGCATTGGGTTCGGGGATCGAGTGCGACAGCTCGACGAAGGTTACGCCGAACGGGCCGATCTGCGCGCCGGCGATGCCGTTCTTGCCGGGCTGGATCACGCGCAGCTTGACCCGGTTGGCGTTGCCCTCTTCCTCCAGCTTGCCGCGGATCAGGCCGGCGGTGAACGGCGTCGCATAGAGCGGCACGCCTAAGTCCTCGGCAAGATAGGGCAGCGCGCCGATATGATCCTCGTGCCCGTGGGTCAGCACGATACCGACGAGATCGTTCAGCCGGTCTTCGATGAAGGCGAGGTCCGGCAGGACGATGTCGATACCGGGATAGGCGGCGTCGGCGAACGTCACGCCGCAATCGACCATCAACCACTTGCCGGCATGGCCGTAGAGATTGACGTTCATACCGATCTCGCCCGAGCCGCCGAGCGCGCAGAAGAGAAGTTCGTTGGTCTTGGGGGTCATCTAGGTCTTTCGTGAATTGCGTTCCGCCCGCAGGCCAGTCGATCGGCGCGAGCGCGTCTCAGCCGATATGGGCGTTTTGGTACATGATCGCCAGCCCCTGTATCGTCAGGTCCGGCTCGATGACGTCGAAGACGTCGGTGTGCTGTTCGAATAGGGTCGCAAGGCCGCCGGTGGCGATGACGCGCGCCGGCCGGCCGATCTCCGCCTTCATCCGCGCGACGAGCCCCTCGATCATGGCGATATAGCCGAAATAGACGCCGATCGCCATCTGGTCGACCGTATTGCGACCGATCACGCTGGCGGTCGCCGGCGC
>JBKBTU010000136.1:0-7165 GCA_046290715.1 Sphingomonas sp.
TCTCGGTTGATATGAGCGGAGTCGACCCATTCGCCCCGAGCATCTGGTGGGGCCTATAGCGTGATAACATGACGTGAAACCGTTCGTGCTGAGCCTGTCGAAGCACAGGTGAGACTTGAGGCCCTTCGACAAGCTCAGGGCGAACGGCGAGTGCGGGTCAACGTGACGTCATCACACTCTAACGGAAACGGGAGGCGCATCGGGAGCGTCGCCGCCCCTCGCCTCACCCGCCCGACGCCGTCGCTTCAGATCCCCGTCGATTTCCGGCCGAAGCCACCGCCGGCGGGGCGGCGCGACACCAGCGGATTGGCCTCGCGCTCCAGCAAGTTCAGCGTCTCGAAGAACAGCGGACGCAACCGAACGACATGCTCGAGCGCCTGCTCGCAGGTATCGTGACGCTCGACGCAGTCGCGCGCGATCTCCTCGATCGTCTCGGCGAGTGCGGCAAGCGGTTCGGCACCGAACTGGCGCGCCTCGCCCTTCAGCGTATGCGCGGGGATGACCATCGCGGCCGAGCTGTTCGACCGCATCGCCTGTTCGATCGCCGCGACCGACTTGACGCCGTCCTCGCGGAAATAGCCCAGGATGCGCACGAATCCGGCGCCGAGCTCGCTGCGCGCCTGCGCGAACGCCGCCCAATCCACCAACGTGCTACCTTCGAACGACACTGCCTTCTCCCCTCGGCCGCGGGACCCGCCCCCGCTCAGGTTCACAGCGATTTGTAGGACCAAGCGGTAAACACGACGTTGCCGAAGCCGACTATTCCTTGCTGTCGAAGGGATTCTTCGGCGCGCGGAAGGTGAGACGCACGGGAACCGCGCCAAACTCCAGTTCCTTGCGCATCGAATTGACGAGATAGCGTTCGTAGCTTGCGGGCAATTGGTCGACGCGCGTGCCGAAGATCACGAAGCTCGGCGGCCGCGTCTTAACCTGTGTTACGTAACGCATCTTGATTCGTTTGCCGCCGGGCGCGGGCGGCGGATTCGCCTCGATCGCGCGTTCGAACCAGCGGTTGAGCTCACCCGTGCCGACGCGCTTCGACCAAGCCTCGCGCGTCTCGAAACACGCCTGGATCAGCTGGTCGATACCCTTGCCGGTGGCGGCCGAGACGGTCATCACCGTCACGCCCTTCACCTGGCTGAGGCCATCCTCCAGCGCGCGCTTGACGCCGTTGAACAGCGACGAGGCATTCTCGGCCACGTCCCATTTGTTGAGCGCGATCACGAGCGCCCTGCCCTCTTCCAGCACGCGGTCGGCGATGCGCAGGTCCTGCGCTTCGAGCCCCAGCGTCGCATCGAGCAGCAACACCACGACCTCGGCCAAGTCGACCGCGTGCAGCGCGTCGGCGACCGACAGCTTTTCGAGCTTGTCCTGGACCTTGGCGCGCTTGCGCATGCCCGCGGTGTCGATCAGCCGGACCGGGCGCGGCGCACCGAGGCGGTCGTACCACGTCCAGTCGACCGCGATCGAATCGCGCGTGATGCCGGCTTCGGGACCGGTGATCATCCGGTCTTCGCCCAGCATCTTGTTGATCAGCGTCGACTTGCCGGCATTGGGGCGGCCGACGATCGCCAGCTTCAGCGGTGCATCGGGGCGATCGTCGTCGTCCTCCTCCGGCATCGCGGCGATCGCCGCGTCGAGGTGCGGCAGCAGCGCTTCGAACAGGTCGCCCATGCCTTCGCCATGTTCGGCGGAGAGTTGGACCGGATCGCCAAAGCCGAGCGCCAGCGCCTCGAGGATGCCCTGCTCGCCCGCCTTGCCCTCGGCCTTGTTGGCGGCGAGGACGACGGGCGTGCGCGACGACCGCAGCCAGCGCGCGATCTCCTCGTCGAGCGGCACCACGCCGGCGCGCGCGTCGACCAGGAACAGCGCGACGTCCGCTTGGCCGATCGCCGCCTCCGTCTGCAGCCGCATGCGGCCGGGCAGCGTCTGCGCGTCGTGATCCTCGTAACCCGCGGTATCGATGACGCGGAAGTCCATGCCGATCAGCGTCGCATCGCCCTCGCGCCGGTCGCGCGTCACCCCGGGCCGGTCGTCGACCAGCGCCAGTTTCTTGCCGACCAGGCGGTTGAACAGCGTCGACTTGCCGACATTGGGCCGGCCGACGATCGCGACGGTGGGAAGACGGGACATGATGGCGGCCTTAGCGCGGAATGATGGGACAGAGAACCGTTCGTGCTGAGCCTGTCGAAGCACGGTGAGACTTGAGGCCCTTCGACAAGCTCAGGGCAAACGGAACGCGCGGATCGATCCGACGTGCGCCCGCGATAGAAGAGCCTGAAGCATAAGAGAACCAGCCCATTTTCTCCCCGCCGGGGGAGGAAGGGCTCATGCCGCGAGCTTGGTCATCCAGCCTTCGGCGTGCGCGAACGCGGGCGCGTCGTCGACGTCGAGCCAGTCGAGGTCGCTGCAATCCACCACCTTGGCGTGGCCCTCGGCGGCGAGGATGCGCACGCCCTCGGTCAGCGACGGGCTGTCGAGCGACGCCAGCGCGGCGAAGAAGCGCTGCCCCACCGCGAAGACGCCGGTGTCGTAGCAATCGTGCGGCTCCAGCCCCTTGCCGATGGCGACGATCGCATCGCCCTCGGTCGCGACGCAGGTGACGTCGAGCGGATCGACCCAGGGGTGGCCCAACCGCCGGTCGATCCCCAGCCGCAGCCCCTCCCCCGCGCCCGCCTCGGCGAGGCGGCGATAGTGGCGCGGACGGACGAGGTGATCGCACATCGCCATCACCGCGCCCTCCGTGCCGATCAACGCGCGTGCGGCGAGCGCACTGACGCCGTTCGGCTGGTGCCAGTCGGTCATCACCGTCACCACCTCGAGCGGCCAGGCGCGCGCGGCGAGATGCGCCGCGATCGCATCCGCCCCGTAACCCAGCGAGACGATCGCGCGGGTCAGGCCCGCCGCCGCCATGCCGTCGAGCGCATGGTCGATCAGCGCCCGCCCGCCGACCGGGCAGAGCGGCTTGTACGGCGTCACGGACCGGAGCCGGCTGCCCTGTCCGGCGGCGAGCAGCAGGCCCGTGGTGATCATCAGGCGGCCTTGATGAAGTCCTCGACCGCGATCTGCGCGAGGTCGTCGGTCATCTGGGTGCGCGGGTGCTTGCAGAAATAGGCCGATGCCGGGTCGATGACGCCGGCGATGCCGCGGTCCTTGGCGATCGCGGCGCAGCGGATCATGTCGATCGCGACGCCCGCCGAGTTCGGCGAATCCTCGACCGAGAGGCGCAGTTCCAGGTTCATCGGCACGCCGCCGAACAGCTGGCCCTCCATGCGCAGGAAGCAGACCTTGTTGTCGTTCTGCCACGGCACGTAATCCGACGGGCCGATGTGGACGTTCTCGTCCTCCAGCCGCTCGGCCGCGACCGACTGCACCGCCTCGGTCTTCGACACCTTCTTCGATGCCAGGCGGCGGTGGTTCGACATGTTGAGGAAGTCGGTGTTGCCGCCGGTGTTGAGCTGGTAAGTGCGGTCGAGCTTGACGCCGCGCTTGGCGAACAGGTCGGTCAGCACGCGGTGGACGATCGTCGCGCCGAGCTGTGCCTTGATGTCGTCGCCGATGATCGCGACGCCGGCGTCCTCGAACCGCTTCGCCCATTCGGGGTTGGACGCGATGAAGACGGGGATGTTGTTGACGAAGGCGACGCCCGCCTCGAGCGCGCATTCGGCGTAGAATTCGGTCGCCTCCTGGCTGCCGACCGGCAGGTAGTTCATCAGCACGTCGGTGCCGGACCGCTTCAGCTCGGCGACGATCTCTTCCTTGGTCGGCTGCGTGTCGTTGGCGACGACAAAGGTACGGTCGTCCTTATACTCGCTCATATGGTCGGCGACGCCGTCCATCACCGCGCCCATCTTCACGACGGTGCCGGTCGAGGGGATGTTGGCGGCGAACACCGCGGTGCAATTGGGCTTGGCGAAGATCGCCTCGGCGACGTCCTTGCCGACCTTGCGCGCATCCACGTCCCAGGCGGCGACGACCTTGATGTCGGACGGCTTATAGCCGCCGACTTCCCAGTGCATCAGGCCGACGACATCGTTGGTGCCCTCGCGATAATGCTCCAGCCCCTGCACGAGCGAACTCGCGCAATTGCCGATGCCGACGATGGCGATGTTGATGCTCTTCATGAATGACCCTGTTCGCTTGAAAGAAGAATGGAATGCGGCGCGGCGCCGTGAACGAAACGGCGCTCGACGCGCCGGTGGAGGGTGAGGCCGAGCACGGTGACCGCGGTGAGCGGCACGATCTCGAACCACCAGAAAAGGCGCGGATTGCCCGCGAGGCAGGCGATGGCGATCGCCCAGACGCGCACGTTCGCGGTGAGCAGGCTCTCGAACCGCATCACCGGCACCGCCGCGGCGGCATAGGCACGGGCAAAGGCGCTCTTGTCCTCCGCCGCGCCGAAGCGGCGCTCGAACGGCATGGTGATGCGGTCGACCGACCCGGCGACGCTGTCGTAGAGGCGGACCAGCGCCATGCCCGTCGGCACCGGCACGCTGGCGAGCGCGACCCCGCGCGCGCGGCGGTGGAAGCGGGCGCGCTCGCCCTCGTAGAGGCTCGACTGCACCGCATGGCAGCCGGCCGCCGCGATCGCGAGCAGCCAGCCCTCCGCCGTGCCGACCGTCCAGGCGAGCGCGACGTAGATCAGCGCGAAGACGCCATGGTCGCACAGTCCGTCGAGCGCCCGGCCGAGCGCGCTCGCCGTGCCCGTGGCGCGCGCGATCATGCCGTCGAGCCCGTCCGCGATCAGCCAGGCGACCGACAGCGCCAGCCCGACCAGCGCCAGCGCCGGACGATCCCATTGCGCATAGGCGATCGCCGCCGCGCTACCGCAGCCAAGGCCGATCACCGACACCGCATTGGCCGACAGCCCCTGCCGCAGCGCAAGCGGCAGCAAGGCGTGGGACGCGGGATGGATCAGGTAAAGATTCGATGGGTCCTCGATCCGGCGATCGCGCGAGCCATCCCGGGGCGGCGGTGTCATCAGGCGTTCATAATGCGCCCCTAAAGGCGCTAACGCAAGAATCTACGAAAGGTTCTCCGGCACGTTTCGCCGCAATTCGTCGAGCCAGACGGCCGCGCTGCCGTCCGATGGGGCGCGCCAGTCGCCGCGCGGGCTCAGCGCGCCACCGCCCGAAACCTTGGGGCCGTTGGGGATCGCAGAGCGCTTGAACTGGCTCAACTGGAAGAAGCGCACGACGAACCGCTCCAGCCAGTGGCGGATCGTCGGCAGGTCGTAGGCGACGCGCGCCTCGGCCGGAAAGTCCTCCGGCCACTCCCCCTTCCCCGCATCGCGCCACGCATGCCAGGCGAGGAACGCGATCTTCGACGGCGCGAGGCCGTAGCGGACGACGTAATGCGCGAAGAAGTCGTTGAGCGCATAGGGCCCGATCATCGATTCGGTGCTCTGCATCGCGCCGGTGTCGGCGTCGGCTGGCACCAGCTCGGGCGAGATCTCCTGCGCCAGGATCGTCGAGAGGACCGCGTTCGTTGCCTCGTCATACTGCCCGGTGCGAATGCACCAGCGGATCAGGAACTGGATCAGCGTCTTCGGCACCCCGGCGTTGACCGCATAATGGCTCATCTGGTCGCCGACGCCATAGGTGCACCAGCCCAGCGCCAGTTCGCTGAGGTCACCGGTACCGAGCACGATGCCGCCGCGCTGGTTGGCGAGACGGAACAGGTAATCGGTCCTGAGCCCCGCCTGCACGTTCTCGAACGTGACGTCGTACACCGCCTCGCCGCGCGCGAAGGGGTGGTCCATGTCGGCGAGCATCTGCCGTGCGGCGGGGCGGATATCGATCTCCGCCGCGGTGCAGCCGAGCGCCCGCATCAGCGCCCAGGCGTTACCCTTCGTCGTGTCGCCGGTCGCGAAGCCCGGCATGGTGAAGCCGAGGATGTCCGACCGCGGCCGCCCCAGCCGGTCCATCGCCTTGGCCGCGACGATCAGCGCGTGCGTCGAGTCGAGCCCGCCGGAGACGCCGATCACCAGCGTCCTCGAGCCGGTCGCGGCGAGCCGCTTGGCGAGCGCCTCGACCTGGATGTTGAATGCCTCGTAGCAATCCTCGTCACGCCGCGCCGGATCGTCGGGGACGAAGGGGAAGCGGCGCACCTTGCGCATCAGCCCCGCGTCGTCGAGCGCCGGCCGGTGCTCGAAGCCGATGCGGCGGAAGCGCGTCTCGGGATGCCCGGCCGCCATCGCCGAATCGTTGAACGTGCCGTTGCGCAGCCGCTCCTGGACGATCCGCTCGAGGTCGACGTCCGCGACCGCGAGCTCTGGCTCCTGCACGAAGCGCCGCGACTCGACCAGCAGGTCGCCCAGTTCGTACACCATCCCCTGCCCGTCCCAGGCAAGATCGGTGGTGCTCTCCCCCGGCCCGGCGGCGGAATAGACATAGGCGCAGGAGGTGCGCGCTGACTGCGCCTCGGCGAGCAGCATCCGCTCGCGCCCCTTGCCGATGATGATGTTGGAGGCGCTGAGGTTGCAGCACACCGTCGCCCCCGCCAGCGCGCCCGCGGTGGAGGGCGGCGTCGGCGCCCAATAATCCTCGCAGATCTCGGCATGGACGACGAAGCCCGCCACGTCGTCGGCGGCGAACAGCAGGTCGGTGCCGAACGGCACCTCCTCGCTCCCCAGCCGGATCGTCAGCCCGACGAGGCCGAGGCCGGAGGCGAACCAGCGCTTCTCGTAATATTCGCGGTAGTTCGGCAGGAAGCTCTTGGGCACCACGCCGAGGATGCGCCCGCGGTGCAGCGCCACCGCGCAATTGTAGAGCCGCCCGCCCCGGACCAGCGCCGCCCCGACGAGCAGCAGCGGCGCGAGGTCCGCGGTCCGTTCCGCCACCGCCAGCACCGCCGCCTCGCTCGCCCGCTGCTGCGCCGATTGCAGGTGCAGATCGTCGATCGCGTAGGAGGTGAGGTTGAGTTCGGGGAACACGACGAGATCGACCCCGCGCGCATCCGCATCGCGCGCCATCGCGACGGCGGCGTCGACGTTGGCGGCGACATCCCCCACGCTCGCCCGCGGCGTCACCGCGGCGACGCGGACCATCTGGTGGCGGTGGATCGAGAGGAAGGCGTCGGTCATGGGCGAGGTGCTAGCCGTGTCGGAGGGGGGATTCCACCCATGCAACGTGCCGACGCCCGAGGTGATCCGCGCAGGTTAGGG
>JBKBTU010000137.1:0-7095 GCA_046290715.1 Sphingomonas sp.
CGGCCCGAGCCCTCCACCTCCTGGGGGGCGGCGGCCGCCCCGTCGGCGAGCGGTGGCTGGGGAGGGGGTGCGGGCGGGGGGGGCCCCTGGGGCGCCGCGCCGCTGTCCTCGCCGGTGTTGGTCTCAATGATCGCCATGCGGCGTCTCCATCAGTTCGACCAGCACGCCGCCCATGTCCTTGGGGTGCACGAACACGATCGGCGTGCCGTGCGCGCCGATGCGGGGTTCGCCGAGCACGGTCGCGCCCTTCGCCGTGAGGTCCGCGACGGCGGCGTGGATGTCGGGCACCTCGAAACAGACGTGATGCTGCCCGCCCGCCGGGTTCTTGCGCAGGAAGCCGGCGATGGGGGAGGCGTCGTCATAGGGTTCGATCAGCTCGATTTGCGTGTTAGGCGCGTCGATGAAGCACACCTTCACGCCCTGCGCGGGCAGGTCGAACGGCTCCCCGATCGCAGTCGCACCGAGCAAGGTGCGGTAGGTCTCGATCGCGCGCGCGATCGAGGGCGTCGCGATACCGACGTGGTTGAGGCGGCCGAGTGACGCACGATCCGTCATTCCTCGATCCGCCGCTGACGGGTCGCCATTGCGGCGCCCTCGATCACCCCCTCCAATCGGCTGACCCGGTCACGCAAATCACCATGCGCTTCCGCGAGGCGGGCGATGCGCTGATTCATCGCCGTCATATCCCGTGCCAGTCCGTCGAGCTGCTCCTTGAGCGTGAAGATCGTCTTGATCGCCCCGATCGCTTTTTCGCCGGCGCTCATCGCGGTTCACCCGCCAGGACCGCGTCGACGATGGCGCACGTGCGCTCCATGTCGGCTCGGATCGCCGTTATCGTCTCACGCATCTCCGCGACAGCCGCCTCGGCGGCCGGCAGGAGCAATGCCAAGGCTTGCTCGTCCTCGCCGATACCCTCTTCGGAATTGACGATATACCGGCTGGTCGCTTCCCGCACGACATGCCCGACCGACTTGCCGTTGCTCGCGGCAAACGCGTCGAGCGCGGCTTTGTGGTCGGGGGTGGTCAGAAAGGTGACGCGTTCGGTTTGCATGACGATGCTCCTTCACATGTCCTTATAATGCGCAGGAGGGGTGCTCACAACGGGATGTTGTCATGCTTCTTCCACGGATTCTCGAGGCTCTTGCCCTTTAGCTTCCTGAGGCCCAGCGCGATCCTTCGCCGGGTCGAGTGCGGCTGGATCACCTCGTCGATGAAGCCCTTGCTCGCCGCGACGAAGGGGTTGGCGAAGCGCGCTTCGTACTCCGCGGTGCGCTCGGCGATCTCCTCGGGCGTCTTGCCGCGGAAGATGATCTCGACGGCGCCCTTGGCGCCCATCACCGCAATCTCGGCGGTCGGCCAGGCGTAGTTCAAGTCGCCGCGCAGGTGCTTGGACGCCATCACGTCATACGCGCCGCCATAGGCCTTGCGCGTGATGACGGTGATCTTGGGCACGGTCGCCTCGCCATAGGCGAAGAGCAGCTTGGCGCCGTGCTTGATGATGCCGTTATGCTCCTGCGCCGTGCCGGGCAGGAAGCCGGGCACGTCGACGAACGTCACGATCGGGATGTCGAACGCGTCGCAGAAGCGGACGAAACGCGCCGCTTTCTTGGAGGAATTGATGTCGAGCACGCCCGCCAGCACCATCGGCTGATTGGCGACGAAGCCGACCGTCCGCCCCTCGATCCGGCCGAAGCCGGTGATGACGTTGGCGGCGTGGCCGGGCTGCGTCTCGAAGAAGTCGCCCTCGTCGACCACCTTCCGGATCAGCTCGTGCATGTCGTAGGGCTGGTTGGCGCTCGCCGGCACCAAAGTGTCGAGGCTGGGTTCGACCCGGTCCCAGGCGTCTGCGGTCGGCCGCTCCGGCACGGGTTCGCGGTTCGAGGCGGGCAGGAAGTCGACGAAGTCACGCGCCGCCAGCAGCGCCTCGATATCGTTCTCGAACGCATTGTCGGCGACCGAGGTCTTGGTCGTGTGGGTGATCGCGCCGCCCAAAGCCTCCTGCGTCACCACCTCGTTGGTCACCGTCTTCACCACGTCGGGGCCGGTGACGAACATGTAGCTCGAATCCTTCACCATGAAGATGAAGTCGGTCATCGCCGGCGAATAGACCGCGCCGCCCGCGCAGGGGCCCATGATCAGCGACAGCTGCGGCACCACGCCGGACGCCAGCACGTTGCGCTGGAACACCTCGGCATAGCCGCCGAGCGATGCCACGCCCTCCTGGATGCGCGCGCCGCCCGAATCGTTGAGGCCGATCACGGGTGCGCCGACCTTCATCGCCATGTCCATGACCTTGCAGATCTTCTGCGCGTGGCGTTCGGACAGCGAGCCGCCGAAGACGGTGAAATCCTGGCTGAAGACGAAGACGAGGCGGCCGTTGATCGTTCCCGACCCGGTGACCACGCCGTCGCCGGGGATGACCTGATCCGCCATGCCGAAGTCGACGCAATTGTGCTCGACGTACATGTCGACCTCTTCGAACGAGCCCTCGTCGAGCAGGACGTCGAGGCGCTCGCGCGCGGTCAGCTTGCCCTTGGCGTGCTGCGCGGCGACGCGCTTCGCGCCGCCTCCGGCTCTGGCGGCGTCGCGGCGGCGTTCGAGTTCGGTCAGTGTCGCGGTCATGGCAGCTCCTGATGCCTTTTCTGGCGTTGTAACGGCCCAGCGCAATTGTGGTTTTGCGAAATTGCGATCCATGGGTTTGCAAACTATCGTCGTCTCATGGTCGAACCGGGCAACCGCGCGCGAATCTTCGCCGGCGATCGCGTGCGGGCCTTGCGCGCGCGGCTGTCGCTCAGCCAGGGCGCGCTCGCGCGGCGGCTGGGCATCTCGACCAGCTACCTCTCGCAGATTGAGAGCGGCGACCGGCCGCTGACGGGGGGCGTGCTGGCGGCGCTCGCCCGCGCCTTTCCGCTCGACTGGGTCGATGTCGCGCCCGAGGAGGAGAGCGCGCTGCTCGTCGCAGCGGTGGAGGCGGGCGGCGATCCGTCGGTGCCGGCGGCGTTGCTGGACGAGGACGCGGCGCGTCGCGGCGCCAAGCAGCAGCCGCCGCTCGCCCGCCGGATGGTCGCGCTCCACGCCGCGCTGCGCCGATCGCAGGAGCAATTGCGCGTCCTCGACGACCGCGTCGATGCGCAGGGGCAGGCGCCCAACCTGCTGCCCTGGGAAGAGGTGCGCGACTGGTTCCAGGCGAGCGGCAATTACATCGATCCACTCGATCGGTTCGCGGAGGGCCTAGGCGAGGACCTGCCGGCGCTGGAGGAGCGGCTGGCGGCGGCGCACGGCGTCCGGGTCGTCGACCGCGGCGATGCGGCGCCGCTCAGGGCCTATGACGCGGACGCTGCGCTGCTGACGATCGATGCCGCCCAGCCGATCGAGACGCGCCGCTTCCAGCTCGCGCACCAGCTGATCCGGCTCGAGGCGGCGGCGCTGATCGAGGGGATCGTCGCGGAGGCGCCGCTGCGGTCCGATGCGGCGCGCGACCTGCTGCGCGTCGGCCTGGCCAATTACGGCGCGGGGGCGCTGCTGATGCCCTATGCGCGCTTTCGCGCGGCGGCGCGGGCGCGGCGCCACGATGTCGATGCGTTGCGCCAGCAGTTCGGCGTCAGCTTCGAACAGGTCTGCCATCGCCTGTCGACGCTGCAACGGCCGGGGCAGCCGGGCGTGCCCTTCTTCTTCTGCCGCATCGACATGGCGGGCAACATCACCAAGCGCCATTCGGCGACGCGGCTGCAATTCGCGCAATATGGCGGCGCCTGCCCCTTGTGGATCGCGCACGAGGCGGTGGCGATCGCCGATCGCATCCTGGTCCAGGTCGCCGAGATGCCCGACGGGTCGCGCTACGTGTCGATGGCGAAGGGGCTGGTGAAGGCGACCGCCAGCTACCGCCGCGTCCCCCGCCGCTATGCGGTGGTGCTCGGCTGCGAGGTCGAGCATGCGGCAAGCTTCGTCTATGGCGACGGCCTCGACCTCGCGGGCGCGGAGGCGGCGACGCCGATCGGCCCCTCGTGCCGCATCTGCCCGCGCCGCGACTGCGACCAGCGCGCCTTCCCGCCGGCGGGCCGCGATCTGCTCGTCGATCCCGATCGGCGCGGGGTGGTGCCCTACCGGTTCGAGTGAGAGTCCGTTTGGAAATGCGCTGAGAGCGCATTTCGGCGGTGCCGGCCCGCTCCCCCATCCGGCCGCCCATCAGGATCCCGCGTGGGTGGCCGACGGGTCCCAGCAAAGTATTACTTTGCTGGGCGCCCTCGGGTGGGGGAGCGGGCAGGCACCGCTTGGAATTGGCTCGTCCGCCAATTCCCAAACAGCCTCCGAGCGCGAAGGCTTGCCGGACGGTGCCGAGCCAAGGCACAGACGCGGCATGACTGATTCCCCCCGCTACGACGTGCTGATCGTCGGTGCCGGCCATGGCGGCGCGCAGGCGGCGATCGCGCTGCGCCAGACGAAGTTCGCAGGGACCATCGCGATCCTCGGCGACGAGCCCGAACTGCCCTACGAACGCCCGCCGCTCTCCAAGGATTATCTGTCGGGCGAGAAGCCGTTCGAGCGGCTGCTGATCCGGCCGCCGGCCTTCTGGGAAGAGCGGCAGGTGGCAATGCTGCTCGGCCGCCGTGCGGTGCGCGTCGACGCGCAGGCGCACACGGTCGCGACCGACGACGGCGCGACGATCGGTTACGGCCGGCTGGTCTGGGCGACCGGCGGCGCGCCGCGGCGGCTCAGCTGTTCGGGGCACGACCTTGCCGGCGTGCATGCGGTGCGCACGCGCGCCGACGTCGACCGGCTGATCGACGAGCTGCCGGCCGTGACGCGCGTCGCGGTGATCGGCGGCGGCTATATCGGGCTGGAGGCGGCGGCGGTGCTCGCCAAGGCGGGCAAGCAGGTGACGGTGCTGGAGGCGCTGCCGCGCGTGCTCGCGCGCGTCGCCGGCGAGCCGCTGTCGCGCTTCTACGAGGCCGAGCACCGCGCGCACGGCGTCGATGTCCGGCTGAACGTCGCGGTCGCCTGCATCGCGGAGGCCGACGGGCGCGCCGCGGGCGTCACGCTGGCGGACGGCGAGACGGTGCCGGCCGACATGGTGATCGTCGGCATCGGTATCGTACCGGCGGTGGACCCGCTGCTCGCCGCCGGGGCGGCGGGGGACGGCGGCGGCGTCGACGTCGACGGCCAATGCCGCACCAGCCTGCCCGATGTCTTCGCGATCGGCGATTGCGCGCGCCATGCCAATGCCTTTGCGGGCGGCGCGCGGCTGCGGCTCGAATCGGTGCAGAACGCCAACGATCAGGCGACCGTCGCGGCGAAGGCGATCGCGGGCACGCCGGTCGACTATCACGCGGTTCCCTGGTTCTGGTCGAACCAGTACGACCTGCGCCTGCAGACCGTCGGCCTGTCGCTCGGCCACGATGCGGTGGTGGTGCGCGGCGACGTCGGGACGCGCAGCTTCTCGCTCGTCTACCTGCGCGAGGGCCGCGTCATCGCGCTCGACTGCGTCAACGCCACCAGGGATTACGTCCAGGGCCGCGCGCTGGTGGTGGCCGGCGCCGCGCCCGACCCGGCACGCCTGGCGGACGCGGGGGTGCCGCTCAAGGAGATGGCGGCATGACGATTCGCATCGGTATCGGCGGCTGGACCTACGAGCCGTGGCGCGGCAGCTTCTATCCCGCCAAATGGCCGCAGAAGCGCGAGCTGGAATATGCCGCGGGTGCGGTGACCGCGATCGAGATCAACGGCACCTATTATTCGAGCTTCAAGCCGGCGAGCTTCGCCGCTTGGGCGGCGCAGGTGCCCGACGGCTTCGTCTTCACGCTGAAGGCGTCGCGCTATTGCACCAACCGCAAGGTGCTGGCCGAGGCGGGGGACTCGATCGCGCGCTTCGTCGGGCAGGGGATCGTCGAATTGGGCGACCGGCTGGGGCCGATCCTGTGGCAGTTCATGGCGACCAAGCGCTTCGATGCGGACGACATGGCGGCGTTCCTCGGGCTGCTGCCGGCGAGCCATGCCGGCGTGCCGCTGCGCCACGCGGTGCAGGTGCGGCACGAGAGCTTCGCCGATCCCGCCTTCGTCGCGATGGCGCGGGCGGCGAACGTCGCGATCGTCTATGCCGATTCGACGGACTATCCGGCCATTGCCGACGTCACCGCCGACTTCGTCTATGCACGGCTGGAGGCGGCGCGCGAGGAGGAGCCGGCGGGCTATAGCGATGCGGAGCTCGACGGCTGGGCGCGGGCGGCGCGCGACTGGCAGGCGGGCGGCCAGCCGGAGGGACTGCCCTATGTCGGCGCGGAGGCTCCGGCCAGGGCGCCGCGGGATACGTTCGTGTTCTTCATCAACGGTGCCAAGGTGCGCGCGCCGCATGGCGCGAAGGCGCTGCTCGAGCGGGTGCGCGGCTAGGGTCCGGTCCATCAGCTCCACCCGTCATCGCGAGCGGAGCGACGCAATCCAGAGCCGGATCAGGACGCCCCGGATTGCTTCGCTGCGCTCGCGATGGCGACGTGAACCGGCATTGGATGTGACGCTCTAGGTTTGGAGCCGAGACGATTGCGATCATCGCTCGTGCTCCTGCGCAGGCAGGAGCCCAGGGTCACGCAGGCCGCGCGTCGTTGCTCTGCTTGGCCCTGGGTTCCGGCGTGCGCCGGAACACGGTGTTGCCGGCTCGATGCCGCATGCAAAGTGACAGGCCGTATGCGCACCCGCTCGGCACCTCACATGCCGACGGCGGTGGTCTCTTCCTGATTGTCCGTCGCGCCCGGCATCGCCGGCATTTCGGCGGCAGGCGCCGGCGCGGTGGCGGCGACGGTGGGTTTGGCGGCCTGGCCCATGATCGCGGCATTCTCGATCACGTCGAGCGCGCGGCGCGCGAGCACGTAGCGTTCGGCCGCCTGCATCCAATTGCCCGCGGCGCCGGCGCCGGGCAGGCGGCCGACTTCGGCACGCGCCGCTTCCACCTGCCCGTCGTCGAGCGCCTGCCGCGCGCGCGCCAGCCGGTCGGCCGGGCGCGGCGACGGCGTGCCGGCCTTGCGCAGCACCACCAGCCCGGTGAGTTCACGGCGCAGGCTCGTCGCCCAATCGTCGCTGGTCACCGTCGCGATCTCGGGCGCGATC
>JBKBTU010000138.1:0-4187 GCA_046290715.1 Sphingomonas sp.
TTCCAGAAGATCTACCGTCCCGAAATCTACAACGCCAATTCCGAGGCCGCGGAGCAGTACCGGCCGAGCCTGACCTATCAGGACTATTCGCTGACCCGCATCGTCTACGACCGCGAGGAGCGCAGCCGGCTCGCCGCCGATCAGGGCAGATACGCCGAGGAGCATGTCATCAAACCGCACGGGCAGGCGCTGCGGCGCTGGTCGGCGACCTGCGGCCTTTGATCCCCCGCACCCCCCACACACAAGGTATTTCATCATGACGCGACTGTTGCCGACGACGACTGCGGGCAGCCTGCCCAAGCCATCCTGGCTCGCCGAGCCCGAGACATTGTGGTCGCCGTGGAAGCTGGAGGGTGAGGCGCTGACCGCCGGCAAGCGGGACGCGCTGCGGCTTTCGGTCGACGATCAGCGGCAGGCCGGCATCGACATCCTCGGCGACGGCGAACAGACCCGCCAGCACTTCGTCACGACCTTCATCGAGCATCTCGACGGCGTCGACTTCGACAAGCGGGAGACGGTGCGTATCCGCAACCGCTACGACGCCAGCGTGCCGACGGTCGTCGGCGCCGTCTCGCGTCCCCGATCGGTGTTCGTGGACGATGCGCGGTTCCTGCGTGCACAGACCGACCGGCCGATCAAGTGGACGCTGCCCGGCCCGATGACGATGGTCGACACCCTCTACGACGCGCACTATCGCAGCCGCGCGACGCTCGCCTGGGAATTCGCCCGCATCCTCAACGAGGAAGCGCGCGAATTGGAAGCCGTCGGCGTCGACATCGTCCAGTTCGACGAGCCTGCGTTCAACGTGTTCTTCGACGAGGCCAACGACTGGGGCATCGCCACGCTGGAACGCGCTGCGGAGGGGCTGAAGGCGGAGACGGCCGTCCACATCTGCTACGGCTACGGGATCAAGGCGAACACCGACTGGAAGAAGACGCTCGGCGCCGAATGGCGGCAGTATGAGCAGACCTTTCCCAACCTCCAGAAATCGACGATCGATATCATCTCGCTGGAGTGCCAGAACTCGCGCGTGCCGATGGACCTGATCGAACTGGTTCGCGGCAAGAAGGTCATGGTCGGCGCGATCGACGTCGCGACCACCGCTGTCGAGACACCCGAACAGGTCGCCGAAACCCTGCGCAATGCGCTCCGCTTCGTCGATGCGGACAAGCTGTTGCCCGCCACCAACTGCGGAATGGCGCCGCTCTCGCGCGAGGTCGCGAGGGGCAAGCTCGAGGCGCTGACGGCTGGCGCCGCGATCGTCCGGCAAGAGATTTGCGGGTGACGCGGCCCGTGTCATAGCCTCGCGCAAGCGGGTCGGCTCGGTCGAAGGCGCCCGGATTCAGGATCGGACACCGGATGCGATGAACGCCGCCAAGGTGGCGACCATCGCCTTCGACAGGTGCTGCTCCGATCGAATGTCTCGGCGTGGCGACTTATCCGTTTCCGTTCGTTGGGCGGGTAAGGAGTAGCATGCCCATGGCCCGTCGCATTCTCATCACCGGCGCGAGCGTCGCCGGCAATACCGCCGCCTGGTGGCTGGGGCGCGCCGGCCTCGACGTCACCGTGGTCGAACGCGCGCCCGGGTTTCGGGACGGCGGCCAGAACATCGACGTGCGCGGGGTCGGCCGCGAGGTGTTGCGCCGGATGGGGCTGGAAGAGGCGGCCTTGGACCGGGGCACGGGCGAGGAGGGCACCGCCTGGGTGGACGAGGACGGCACGGTCGCGGCGGAGTTCCTCACCGACGACACGGGCGCCGACGGTCCTACCGCCGAGATGGAGATCCTGCGCGGCGACCTCGCCCGGCTGCTCTACGAACCCGCACGCGAGCATGCGACCTACCGGTTCGGCGACAGCATCGCCGGCATCGAGCAGGATGACGAGGGCGCGACCGTCAGCTTCGCCGGCGGCACCGCCGAACGATACGATCTGGTCATCGTCGCCGAAGGGGTGGGGTCGAGGACGCGGGAGCTGGTCTTTCCGGGCGAGAACGCGCCGCGCTGGATGGACCTGACCATCGCCTATTGCACCATCCCGAGGCAGGCGGACGACGATCGCCTGTGGCGGTGGTACAATGCGCCCGGCGGGCGGAGCGTGTCGCTCCGGCCCGACCGGCACGGCACCGCGCGCGCGATGCTGTCGATCCAGCAGCCGCCGGGGGGCGAGCAGGATTGGGATAGCGATCGCCAGAAGGCGTGGCTGCGCGAGCGCTTCGCCGGCGCGGGCTGGCAGAGCGACCGCGTGCTCGCCGGTATGGCGGCGACCGACGATTTCTACTTCGACGTCCTTCGCCAGGTGCGGATGCCGCGCTGGTCGAAGGGCCGAGTCGTGCTGACCGGCGATGCGGCGTGGTGCGCGACGCCGATCGCCGGCTATGGCACGACGTTGGCGGTGACCGGTGCCTACGTGCTGGCGCAGGAACTGATCCGCTCGCCCGATGTGCGCGTGGCGCTGGCGGCGTATGAGCAGGCGATGCGGCCGATGGTCGAGGATGCGCAGGGCGTGCCCAAGTTGGCGCCGCGCCTGGCGAACCCGCACAGCCGACTCGGCATTCGGCTATTGCACACCGTGCTGCACGCGGCGAGCCGTCCTGCCGTGCGCGCCGTCGCCGGCAAGCTGTTCGGTGGCGGTTCCAAGGATGTCGACCTGTCGCGCTACGACACGCCGGCGCCGGCGGCTTTGCCGGACGCCCCCGATGCCTCGCCGCGGCAAGGCCTGTCGCCGCTGCTGGCGGCCGGTGCGGTCGGCGTGGTCCTTGGCGCGAGTGCGCTCGTGGGCCGGCGCAACGCGCCGGATCCGTCGCATCCCGGCATCCGCCGCTGGTATCGTCGGTTGGACAAGCCCGGCTACACGCCGCCCGATGCGGTGTTCGGCGCTATCTGGCCGGTGCTGGAAACCGGGCTCGCGGTCGGTGGGTATCGCCTCCTTCGCCAACCCTCCGGGACGGCGCGCAACGCCGCGGTCGGCCTGTGGCTGGTGAACACGGCGATGGTCGGCGGCTGGACGGAGCTGTTCTTCCGCAAGAAGCGGCTCGGGGCCAGCACCGCCGCCTCGGGGGCGATGGTGGCGACGGGCGCGGCCTATGTTGCCACCGCCGCCAAGGCGGACCGGCCGGCTGCCGCCCTGGCGGTGCCCTTCGTCGCCTGGCTCGGCTTCGCGACGCTGCTCGCCGATCGCATCCGGCGCGACAATCCGGGAGGGGGACGATGAGCCGGGTCACGGTGTGGCATGACGGCGATTGCCCGCTCTGCCGACGCGAGATCGCGCTGATGCGCCGGCTGGACACCCGCGGTGCCATCACGTTCGTCGACGCGGCCGGGCCGGCGGCGTGTCCGCTCGACCGCGGCGCGATGCTGGCGCGCTTCCATGCCCGCGAGGGGGATGGGCCGCTGCTGTCGGGGGCGGCCGCTTTCGCCGCGATGTGGCGAGCCATCCCGCTATTGCGGCCACTCGGCGAGGCGGCGCGCAGCCCGTTGATCCTGTCGCTGCTGGAACGCCTTTACCGTCGCTTCCTTCGCATCCGGCCGCACCTGCAGCGATGGCTGGCCCGGCGCGAGGCGCGGGCATGAGGCCGCGTCCCGACCCCGTCGCGCCCGGTCGGGAAAGCGTGTGGCGCTATCCCCGTCCCGCCATCGCCGAACCCAGCGACCGGCACATCCGCATCGAACATCACGGCGTCCTCGTCGCGGACACCCGTGCGGCCGTCCGGACGCTGGAGACCAGTCATCCGCCGACCTGGTACCTGCCGCCGGCCGACCTGACGCCCGGCCTGTTGCAACGGTCGGAGCGACGGTCGTTCTGCGAGTGGAAGGGCCACGCGGTCTACTGGCACCTGATGATCGACGGCGACGTTTTGCGCGACGCGGCGTGGAGCTATCCGGAGCCGACGGCGGGCTTTGCCGTGTTGCGCGACCACGTCGCCTTCTACGCCGGTCCGCTCGATCGCTGCACGGTGGACGGCGAACAGGTACGACCCCAGCCGGGCGGCTTCTACGGCGGGTGGATCACGTCCGACCTCGCCGGACCGTTCAAGGGCGTGCCTGGCAGCATGGGATGGTGACGCCCGCTCTGCCCCCCGGCCTTCACGACTGGCGGGAGGCACCGCGGGTGCGGGCGTTGAACGACCGCGTAGCTCAGCCGGGCGGCCGCTACGTCCTCTGCTGGCTCCAGCAGGCGCTGCGGGCGCA
>JBKBTU010000138.1:4284-7067 GCA_046290715.1 Sphingomonas sp.
CACGACAATCCCGTGATCGATGCGAGCATCCGGCTCGGTAACGCGATCGGGCTCCCGGTGCTGGTCTATCACGGCGTGCGCGAGGGTTATCCTTACGCCTCGGACCGGCTGCATCGCTTCATCCTGGGCGCCAGCCGCGATGTGGGGGCCGGGTGCCGCGACCGCGGCGTCGCCTGTGTCCAGCACGTCGACCGGGCCGGACACCGGGAGAAGGGCCTCGTCCATCGCCTCGGGGCAGAGGCGGCGGCGATCGTGCTGGAGGATCAGCCGACCTTCGTCGCCCGCTGGCAAGCCGGGCGGGTCGCTGCCCGCACCGCCGTTCCCGTCTACGCGGTCGACGCCGCCTGCCTGGTGCCGCCGGCGGTATTGGGTGACGGCATCGGCGGCCGGTCGGCCTTCCTGCGCCGCCACGAGCCAGAGCGCGACGGCTGGATGGAAACGCAGGAGGTGGCGCCGCAGCTGCCGATCTATGCGGGGCCGCCGCCTTTTACCCCGGATGCGCTGGACACGTGCGACCTCGATGGGCTGGTCGCCGGGCTCGCGATCGATCACACGCTTCCGGTCAGTCCCATGCATCCTGCCGGACGTGGTGCGGCGGAGGACCGGCTATGCCGCCTCGTATCGCAGGTGCTGCCCGGCTACGCCTCGACGCGTAACGATGCGACCCGGTCCGACGGCGCGAGCGGGCTGTCGCCCTATCTGCACTTCGGCGTGCTCGGTCCTCGGGAGGTGATGGCCGCCGTCGCCGCCGCTGACGTCGGCAGCCAGCACAAGCGCAAGTTTGCCGACGAGCTGCTCGGCTGGCGCGAATGGTTCCACTTCCAAGCGCGGGGCCTCGCCGCACCAGAGTGCTACGATCGCATACCGGGATGGGCGTTGGAGACGCTCGCGGCCCATGCCGGAGATCCCAGACCTGAGCTGGAGACGCTGCAGGCGCTGCTTCGTGGCGAGACGCGCGACGAAACCTGGAACGCCTGCCAGAGGCAGTTCCTGGCCGACGGCTGGATGCACAACAACTTGCGGATGTACTGGGGCAAGCGCCTCCTCGCGATGACGCCCAGTCCCGAGGCGGCCTGGGCGACCGCCTGCTATCTCAACGATCGGCTGAGCCTCGATGGTTGCGATCCGTCGACCTACGGCAACATCGCCGCCATGTTCGCAGGCTCCCCATCTGATCGCGAGCGGCCGATCTACGGCCGTGTCGCGACTCGTGGCGATGGCTCCACCCGCCGCAGGGCGGGCGGCGACGCATGGCTATCGGCCGCCGCGTCGAGGCCTGTCCCGCAGGTATCGATCCCCGCGGAGGTGCCCGTCGATCCGTATCTCACCGGCGAGCCGACCATCTGAATCGGCGTGCCGGTGGTGCTCTGCCATTGCGAGCCACCTGACGACTTCGTCATTCGCCTTCGGGGCTTCGGCGCGTGTCGTTCGGCAGAGCAGCGGAGAGCGACGATAGCGGCACGGCTTACAGTAGCGATCGTGGCCTGCTTGGTGCTCATGACATGACAGTCCTTGCCCCCACGCGCGCGGTCAAGAACGGCACGCGATGATGGGCAGAGGGACGTGGTGGGGCCCGGCCACGCCGATGAGGATCGGACGGGCCGACGGGCATGTCAGCTACTGCGCGCATGGCGACGATGGCTAGCCGGCCGAGCACCTGCGGTTCGCCGTGGCGTGTACGCCTCGGGCGATGCCCTTTCGGCTACCGCAGGTGATACCGAGTGCTTCGACGGATTGCGGGGGCAACCTCCCGCCGAGCGACTTCACTTGCGTGCGGGTCGAGGGGGCAGCCGAACCCGGAGCGTCTTGCCCTGATGTCGCGGCGTCAGGCGAGGGTCGCTTTGCTGATCCGGTGCGGGCCTGGCAGGCGGAATGCTGTCGGGCGGCGCTCGAACAGCGGCGTCACCAGCAGGTGCGGGATGGCGAGGGCGGCGAGGCCGGCGAACAGTGGCCGAACGCCCGAGGAATCCCAGCGGAGCATCACCCAGCCCACCAGCGCGAGCAGCACCAGCGCCGCAGCGAGGATCGGCGCGGTCGCGCGCAGATATGCCGTCATGGTCCCGCAGCCGAGCTGGTCCCGCCGCTCCAGCGTCTGCGGTATCGCGTGCAGGATCAGGAAGCCGACCGAAAACCCGACCAGGGGCGGCAGGAGGGCGAGTGCGACGGTGCCGGCCAGCAGACGCAAGTCCCGCCGCCGGATCGCGCACGCCAGCAACCACGCCGCCGCCGCGCCGCCCGCGATTGCCATGACCGCGATCATCGTCGGCACGGTCGCGGACGAGCCGCCGAGGCGCAGGATGTCGCCCAGCGAGGCCATGTGCAACGTGGCAGGCGTCGCGACCAGGCTGGTGCCGCGCGCGACCCTTTCCACCACGCCGCCGTGCGGGGCATCCTCCAGGCCGAAATGGACGGCGGAGGCGATCAGGAACGCGGGCAGCGCCAGTGCGGGATCGGCGACCCACCACCACAGGCACAGGCCGCCGACCAGCGCGTAGGCCGCCAGGAATGCCGCGCGGCGGCGATGCGGGACGATGGCGAGGTCGCTCGCCCCGTGCGCCATGCCGACCACGCCGATCGCCGCTACGGCGAAGGCGAGTTGGACGCCGAAGGAGCAGGCGGCCACCGCCGCCGCTCCCGTCAGCAGCATGCTCCAGCCCAGCGCTGGAGCCGCTTTCGTCATGCGTGCACGCCGCGTTCGCCGGCATCCGTTGCCAGCGCCGCGTCGAGGTTGCTCGCCGCGTAGAAGGCGTAGACGACCTTGGCGACGACATCCATGACGAGCA
>JBKBTU010000139.1:0-3194 GCA_046290715.1 Sphingomonas sp.
TCAGGAGGCAGGGTCTGCAAGGCGCCCGGCCGCAGCGGGCCGGGCACCGCGCTCACTGGAGCTTGATCCGCGCGCCCGCGTAGAAGCGCCGGCCGAGGATGTCGCCATAGGCGATCTGCGGATAGGACGGGTCCTTGTCGGTGAGGTTGTCGACGCCGAAGCGCAAGGCGATCGTGCCGAGGTCGACCTGCGCCGACACGTCGTGGACGATGTTGCGCGCGAGCACGGGATTGGGCGTCGTCTCGATCGACACGTTGGCACCCGCTGCGGTCCGGTCGCGATATTGCAGCTGATAGGTGAGGCGCAGCGGCCCCTTGCTGTAGGCGGCGTTGAAGCGGCCGACCCAGGTCGGCGACAGATAGGTGCCGTCGGTCCGGACGAAGGTGGTGCCGGTGACCGAGGTGGTGAGCAGCGTGGTGTGCGTCGCCGCCGCGGTCAGTTGCAGCCGGCCGAGGTCCCCGCCGCCGAACAGGTCGCCCGGCGCGAACTGATAGTCGATCACGTAATTCTCGCCGCGATAGCGGATCACGCCGGCGTTGAAGGTGGTGGTGGTGCCGGTGGCGATCGTGCCGCCGGGGCTCAGGCCGTCGCTGGTCGCGAGGCGGGTGAAGGCGCTGCACACGCCGGCGGCGGGATTGGGATCGTCGTAGCAGGCGGCGGCGAAATCGGCGGTCGTGAAGGCGGACAAGCCGTCCTTCAGGTCGATCTCGATACGGTCGGCGCTGATCGTCAGGCCCGGAACGATGCGCGGCTGGAGCAGGATGCCATAGGTCCAGGTGTTCGAAATCTCGTTGCGCAGGGCGTCGTTGCCGCCGGTCGTCACCGTCGCCCGCTGGAAATTTTCGGACGGGTCCTGGAAGCGGGCAAGGCGCGCGGCGGCGCTGAGCCCCGCGCCGGTGCCGTCGGCGTCGACGCCATAGCCCGGATTGGCGGTGAAGAGGGCAAGGCAGCTCGCGCGACGCTGGGCGGGATTGGGACCGCTGGCGATCCGGTCGGCGTCGCAGGGGTCGAAGCCGGTCGAATTGAGCCCGCTCGACGAGGGGGCGAGCAATTGCGTGAGCGTCGGCGCGCGGAAGTTGCGGCTGCGCGAGCCCCTCAGCGTCACGCCGCGCACGACCTCCCATCGCAGGCCGAGGTCCCAGACGTTCTGGTGCCCGGCATAGCTGTTGTCGACGTAGCGGAAGGCGCCCTTGGCCTCGAGCAGGCGGACCAGCGGCAGCGTGAAGTCCTTGCCGACGAGCGGCACGATCAGCTCGGCGGAGGCCTCGTCGGTGTTGTAGCCGCCCGATTGCGCGATCTGGCGCACGCCGGTGCCGAAGCTGCCCGCGCGGTTGGCGGCGAGCGGGTCGAAGCGGGCGCGCTCGTCGCGATGTTCGTAGGCGATGCTGAAGTCCGCATTGCCCATCGGCAGCCTGGCGAGCGTGCCGCCCAAGGTCGCGAGCAGGTCCGCCTGTTCGTTGGTCCAGTCGATGCCGGCGCGGGTGCTGACATAGTTGCGCGCGGCGGCGCTGACGTTGCCGTTGCCGAACGGATTGATCGGCGCGCAGGCGGCATCGTCGTTCGCGGTGGTCGCGTCGGCGTTGATCGCGCAGACGATCTGGCCGCCGCTCGAGACCGCGGTGATCGCGTTCTGGAAGCGGCTGTTGACGACCTGCCAACTGCGCTGCGCGCCCTCGACGCGGGCATAGCTGCCGGCGAGCGACCAATAGAAGTTGCGGCTGCCGACGTCGAAGTCGCCGTTGAGCGCCAGCGCGGCACGATAGGTGTCGGTGCGGGTCGTCTGGTCGTTCGACGGGGTGAGGTCGTAGAAATATTTGGAGAGGTAGAGCGGCGCGCCGCCGGCGAAGGCGGCGCTGGCGCCGCTCAGCAACGTGCGCGCCTGCGCCGTCAGGTAGGGATTGGCGATCGTGAAGGCGATCGGCCCGCTGTACGATCCGGCATTGAGCGTGGTGTAGCTGTTGCCCTGCGGGATCTCGGTGCCCGTCGTGCGCGCGTAGAGCAGTTCGGTCGACACGGTGACGTGGTCGGTCAGGTCGTAATGGCCGACGAGGTTGGCGGTGTAGCGCTCCACCCCGGTGCGCAGGCCCGCGAGCGCCTGATATTTGAAGCCGTCGCCGCCCGAGGCGAAGGGAATGCCCTGCAATACGCCGGTGTTATAGGGGACGACGCTGCCGTCGGGTGCGAATTGCAGCGTATTGCCGGCGCTGCGCGCGAGGAACTGGCTGACCGGCGCGGCGCGGGTGAAGATCACGCCATTGGCGTTGAACGGCCAGAAGGCGGCGTTGAAGATTTCCTTGACCGCGGGAATGCCGTCCGCCGGGCCGGTGTCGGCCGCATTGCTGACGGTGAGGCGGCCGAGGTTGGACAGCGGGCGGCCTGAGAACATCAGCGTCGGCGACTTCGAATAGCCGAGGTCGATCGCGACATTGCCGCGGCCGCCGCCGAAGTTGCGGCCGGCGGTCGCCCGCAGACTGTGCGTCGCATAATCGCCGCGGCTCGAAATACCGTTCTGCGCGTCGAGCTCGAGGCCGGAAAAGTCCTTCTTGACGATGTAGTTGACGACGCCCGCGATCGCATCCGAGCCGTAGACCGCGGCGCCGCCGCCCTGATAGACCTCGACGCGGTCGAGCAGTCCCAAGGGGATGATGTTGGCATCGACGAAGGCATCGCCGACGCCGTCCGCGGCGCCGATCCCCGATCCGCTCGTCACCATCCGGCGGCCGTTGAACAGCGTAAGGGTGCGGCCGGGCCCGAGGTTGAACAGGTTCGGCGCCTGGTAACCGGGGCCGCTCGACGCGCCGCTGCCGTCCGCCTGGTTGAGCACCGGCGCGTTGGAGGGCAGGTTGTTGAGCGCATCGGCGGCGGTGATGAAGCCGCGGTCGGTGATCGCCTGCGACGTGATCTCGGCGACGGGTGCGGCCGTGTCGAGGCCTGCGCGGCGGATGCGCGATCCGGTGATGACCACCGTGTCCTGGCCGTCGGCATCCGCTCCGTCCTGCAGCGCCGCAGCGCTAGGCGCGATCGAACCGTCCGACGACGATGGCGTCGGCGCCTGCTGGGCGGCGGCGGGTATCGCGATCATCGCCGCGAGCACCGCGGTCGACGCCATCCAGCCCCGGATCATCCCGATATGCGCGTTCTGCATGAAGCCCCCTTCGTGTCCCCACGCGATGTCCGCAGCTGTCACTGTCGGG
>JBKBTU010000139.1:3292-7042 GCA_046290715.1 Sphingomonas sp.
GCCTCGCGTCCTGACGGCGAGGATAGCGGCGCCACGCGGGCAGTTTGTTGCGTTGATCGCGGCGAGAGGCGGGCTCGGGATTGAAGATGCCGCCGTTCCGCGACCGAAGCGCAAGATTTATGCGCCGTTGGCGAGGAAGGCCGCGAGATCATCGCCGAACCGGCGGGTTTCGCGCGGATCTTCATACATCATGTGGCCGCCGGCGTAGCAGCGCAGGGTGAATCGCGCGCGCAGCCCTGCCGGCAGCGCGGCGACGGTGGCGGCATTGCCCGCACAGCTGTTGAGCGAATCGTAGAGGCCGGTCGCGACCCAGACGCGCAAGCCGGAGTGCTTCGCCATCGCGCGCTGGATCCAGGGCTGCGACGCGCTCGGCGGGCCTTCGCCGGCGATCGCGCGGGCAAGCGATTGCGGCGTGACCGGCGACTGGTCGTAGCGCCACGCGCCGCCGACATCGCCGGCGGCTTCGTCGATGCCGGCATAGCGGCCCGCCGTGTAGCCGAGGTCGCGGCGATAATACGCGAGGGCGAGCGCGTCTTCCCCCGTCCTGGCCGCCGGGGTGGTTTGCCGCATGTCGAAGATGCCGAGCGTCTTGCCCTCGGCGCCGAGCAGCCGCGTGCGGAAGTCGCGCGGGGAGACCCAGAGCGTCTTCGCATCGATCGCCGCCGGCGCGAGGCCCTGGTAGCGGGCGAGGCGATCGATGATCGCGGCGCGCCGGCCCGCGTCGAGCGCCGCGGGGTCGGCGAGGGCGGGGGCGTAGACCGTATCGGCCCAGCGCTCGACCTCTGCGAGCGTCGCGGCCTGGTCGCGTTGCAGGTCGGTGGGCAGCCTGCCGAGCGCGAAGGCGGTGGCGGCGCGATTGACCAGCGACAGCGCGCGCCGGCGCTCGCCGCCCTTGTCCTCGCCGAGCGGGATGCCGCCCGAGATCAGCGCGACGCCGGCGACGGGTACGCGCGCATCGATCAGCGCCTCCGCGACGCCCGATGCGCGCCACGTCCCGAAGCTCTCGCCGACGAGGTTGAGCGGGCTGGCGGCGCGGCGGTAGCGCTGGCGGAAGTCGCGGATGACGGACGCGGTGGCGGCGATGTCGGCGAGCGTGCCGTAGAAGGCGCTCGCCTCCGCCGGGGTATCGGCGCGGCTGAAGCCGGTACCGACCGGATCGACGAAGACGAGGTCGGTGCGCGCGAGGGGGCTGGCGGGATTGTCGACCAGCGCGCCGTCCCTGATCACGCGCGGGCCGATCGCGTGGAACTGCAACGTGCGCGAATCGGCACCGGGACCACCGTTCCAGACGAAGCTGAGGGGCCTCCGTCTACCGGCGACGAGATAGGCGGTGTAGACGATCCGCGCCCCTGCCTGGCCCACGCGGACCGGCAGCGCGCCGACGCAGGCGACATAGGCGATGCGCCGGCCAGCGATCGCGGCCTCGTGGCGGGTCTCCACGGCGTCGGGCGCGCAGACCCGCGCGGCGGCGGGCGTACCGATCGCCGCCAGCATCAGCCCCATCAGCACCGACCGGATCATCGCGATACTCCCCCTGTCTTCATCGAGGGTTAGCGGACAAGGCGCGGCAGGATTATGCGCAGATCGCCCATTGTGATCGGCGCCACGGCGCGCGCTGGAGCCGATATGCGCCGCAGGACGCAAGATCTATGCGGCGCGGATCGGCTAGGCTGCGCAGCGATGGGGGTACGATCGTGAGCGAGGGCGTGACACGGCGGGGCGTGCTGGCGGGGGCCACCGCCCTGCCGCTGGCGGCGCGCGCCACGGCGACACCCGCCGCGCTGCCGGACCGGGCTAGCTTCGCCGCCATGCCCGGAACCTATCTCGATTCCGGGACGATGCATCCTGTGCCGATCGGCGCACGCGAGGCGGCGCGCGCCTATTGCGAGCAGCGCGCGACGATGGACGGCTACTTTCCGACCGATACGGTCGAGAGCCGGGTGAAGGCGAACTTCGCGCGGCTCATCAACGCGGCGCCGGAGGAGATCGCCTTCGTCCAGAGCACCACCGCCGGCGAACAGGCGATCGTCGACGCGCTCGGCTTTCCGCGCGAGACGGGGCGGATCGTCACCGACACGCTGCACTTCTTCGGCTCCTTCTACCTCTACGAGGAGCTGGCGCGGCAGGGCGTCGACGTCGCCTGGCTGCGGCCGCGCGACAACCGCATCGCGATCGACGATATCGAGCGCGCGGTGGTGCCGGGCACCCGCCTCGTCGCGCTGTCGCTGGTGTCGACCTACAACGGCTTCGAACACGACCTGAAGCGCGTCTGCGAGATCGCGCATGCCAAGGGCGCGCTAGTCTATGCCGACATCATCCACGCCGCGGGCGCGGTGCCGGTCGACGTGCGGGCGACCGGCGTCGATTTCGCCGCCTGCGCCAGCTACAAATGGCTGATGGGGGATTTCGGGCTCGGCTTCCTCTACGTCCGCGCCGACCGGCGCGACCGGCTGCGGCGGACGCGCTACGGTTATTACCAGCTCGACCGCTTCGACCCCCATGTCTATCCGTTCGATCCGCCCGCGGCCCGGGCGGACTATCCGGTCGCCGACGTCACGCCGCGCGCCGACGTGGAGGGGCTGTTCGGCGGTGGCACGCATGCGCACACCGTCTCGGCGATGCTCGACTGGTCGCTCGCGCATATCCTCGATCTGGGGGTCGATCGCATCACCGCCTACCGCCAGCCGCTGCTGCGGCGCCTGCACGAGGGGCTGGCGAGCCGCGGGTATCGGGTGGTGACGCCGCCCGACAGCCGCACCCCGCTCGTCACCTGCGTCGCGGAGGGCGCGCGCGAGCGGCTCGCCGCGCCGCTCAAAGCCGCCAAAGTGCAGATCACCCTGTCGCGCAACCGCTTCCGCGTCAGCCCGTCGGTGTTCAACACGATGGACGACATCGAGCGCCTGCTCGCCGCGCTGCCGCGCGCCTGATCCTCATCCAAGGAAACTCCGATGCGCCGCTCCCCGCTCCTCGCCGCCCTGCTGCTCGCCGCCGCGCCCGCCGCGCTCCCCGCGCAGGACGGCGGCGATGCGCCGATGTCGCCGGCCTTCCTGCGCGCGATGGAGCCGATGGTGCCGCGCGATGCCCCGAGCGAGCGGGTGGTGACGACGCGGCACCGCATCGCGCTCGGCGGCAAGCCCTTCGCCTATCGCGCGATCGTCAGCGAACAGGCGATGCCCGGGCCGGACGGCACGCCGGTCGCGGTCGGCGTCAGCTACGCCTATGTCGCCGACGTGCCGAGCGGCGCCAAGCCGCGGCCGGTGCTGTTCGTGTTCAACGGCGGGCCGGGTGCGTCGTCGTCGCCGCTCCACATGCAGGCGTTCGGGCCGCGGCGGATGGTGGGCAGCGGCGCGGGCGCGCACCTCGAAGACAATCGCTTCACGCTGCTCGACGTCGCCGACCTCGTCTTCATCGATCCGGTCGGCACCGGCGCGTCGATGCCTATCAAGGGCAAGGACGCCTCGTCCTATTTCGGCGTCGGCGGCGATGCGCGCGGCGTCGCGTCGATGATCGCGCGGTGGCTGGCGGCGAACGGGCGGACGGGGTCGCCGGTGCTGCTGGTCGGCGAAAGCTACGGCACATCGCGCGCGCTCGCGATCCTCAACGAAGACCTGAAGGCGAAGGCGCCGCTGCCCGACGGCGTCGTGCTGCTGTCGCTGTCGATCGGCGACCGCGACGGGCCGGTGGTGTCGGACGCGGTGCTGTTCCCGACGTTGGCGGCGGTCGCCTGGTACCACCAGGCGATCGATCGCG
>JBKBTU010000013.1:0-23131 GCA_046290715.1 Sphingomonas sp.
GGATGCTCGCCTGCCTCGAAGGCCGCGACTATGTGCGGCGCGATCCGGCGACCGGCGGCTATACGCTGACGCTCAAGCTATTCGAGCTGTCGCGCATCCATTCGCCCTACGAAGCCTTGCTGAGCGCGGCACGCCCGCTGATGCGTCAGCTGGCCGATACGGTACGGGAAAGCTGCCACCTCAGCGTGCTGCACCGCGGACAGGTGCTGGTGCTCGCGCAGGAGGAAAGCCCCAAGCCGTTCCGGCTCTCGGTCGAGGTCGGCTCCGTTCATGCGGCGGTTCGGACCAATTCGGGCCGGCTGCTGCTCGCCTCGTTGCCGGACGACGAGCGGGCGACCGTTCTGGCCGCCGATCCGAATTGGGCGAAGCTGACAAAGGACGAGCGCCGCGCGCTGGAGCAGCGGCTGGACGAGATCGGGCAGAGCGGCGTCGCCGTTTCGATCGGCGAGCGCTTCACCGGCGGCGCGGATGTCGGCGTACTGGTGGGTGGCCCCGGCCACTCGATCGCCGCGGCATTGACGATCGCGGTTTTGATCGATGCCGGCCGAGATGCCGACGTCGCGCATCTGATCGCGCCGCTGCGCGACAGCGCGCAGGCGATTCATCGCGCCATCGGAATGGACTCGCCGAACGGGTCCTGATGCGTCGCCCTGCCGCGGGTACGCCTCATGCGGAAGGCGGCAGGAAAGGGCGTATCGGATGAGTGTTTCCCCCCGCTGGCTGGCCGGCTGCGCGCTGGCGGTGCTCGCCGCCGGTGCCCCGGCGCAGGACCGCGCGCCGTCGGGGCCTGATCCGGAGACGTTCCGAAATCCGCCCGCCGAAGCGCGGCCGAAGGCGCTGTATTTCTGGATGAACGGCAACGTCACCCGCGCCGGGATCGATGCCGATCTGCAGGCGATGCGCGATGCGGGGCTCGGCGGCGTGATGATGTTTGACGGCAGCAGCGACGTGCCGAAAGGACCGGTCGACTATCTCGGGCCGCAATGGCTTGGCCTGATGACGCACATGATGGACAAGGCCGGCGAGCTGGGGCTGAAGGCAGGCCTGCATAACGCACCCGGCTGGTCCTCGTCGGGTGGGCCGTGGATCGCGCCGGCGCAGGCGATGCAGCAGATCGTGTGGACGGAAACGACGCTGCGGGGTGGCGCGCCGCTACGCCGCCGATTGCCGCAGCCTTACACCAAGAACGGCTTCTATCGGGACGCCGCCGTGCTCGCCTTCCCGGCCTCGGCCGGCGACGAGAGCGTCTATCGCGACGCGATTGCCGGCATGCGGGCCGCCGCTGCCACGGTGCCGGTCGCCGCATTGACCGATCGCGATCTGCATACCGGCACAGCGATCACGCCGGCCGCTCCGCTCGTCGTGACCATGAAGCGGTCGTTCACGGTGCAGGCCGTGACGCTCTACGCCCAAAAGGAGACGCCGGCCTTCTCCGCGACGATCGAAGCCTCGGACGACGGCAGGACATGGCGGCCGATCGGCAAGGTCAGCGTCGCGGCGGAACATGGCATCGAGGCGCCGGGGTCGATCAACCTGCCTGCCGTCACCGCGCGCCATTTCCGCATCTCCCCCTCGGCGGCGGTGACGCTGACCGAAGCGCTGTTTTATGCGACGCCGCGCATCGACGATTGGGCGCTGAAGGGTGAGTATGACACGGTACGCGGCGCCGTCGGTACGCAGGCGCGCGATCCAAACACGCGGTATGCGATCGATCCTGGGCGGATCATCGACGTCACCGACAAGGTCGATGCGTCGGGCTTGCTCGCCTGGACCCCGCCGGCGGGAACGTGGACCGTGCTCCGCTTTGGCCATACGCCCACCGGCAAGCTCAACGTTGCCGCCTCCGACTCCGGCCGCGGGCTGGAGGTCGATAAGTTCAGTCGGGCGGCGGTCGACTACCAATTCGACCAGACGTTGGCAAAGCTGATGTCCGCGGCGCGCGCGCAGGCCGGCAAGGCGTTCGACATGGTGGAGATCGACAGCTTCGAGGCCGGGCTGCAGAATTGGACCGCCGATCTGCCCGGCGCGTTCAAGCGACGCAACGGCTACGACCTCAAGGCCTATCTGCCGGTGCTGACGGGTCGCATCGTCAAGGATGCGGACACGTCGAACCGGGTGCTGTTCGACGTCCGTCGTACGCTCGCCGACCTGATGGCGGACAATTACTATGGCCGCCTCCAGGAGCGCAGCGCCGAGGCAGGACTGACCCTCCATGTCGAGGGCTACGGTCCGAGCGCCTTCGATTCGATCCAGGTGTCCGGCCGGGCGGCGGTGCCGATGACGGAATTCTGGTCGCGCACGCCGTGGACCGACAATCGCACGGTCAAGATGGTCGCCTCCGCCGCGCACGTGTACGGCAAGCCCGTCGTCGCCGCCGAGGCATTCACCGGCGAGGCTCAGACCAGCCGATGGCAGGACTATCCCTATGCGATGAAGACGCTGGGCGACCAGATGTTCGCGCAGGGGTTCAACCAGGTCTTCTTCCACCGCTACGCGCATCAGCCCAACCCCAATGCCTATCCCGGCATGGTGATGGGCCCGTGGGGTATCAACCTCGAGCGATCGAACACCTGGTTCGCACAGAGCCGGTCGTGGATGGATTATCTCGCGCGCAGCCAATATCTGCTGCGACAGGGCACCTATGTCGCCGACGTGCTGTACTTCGCGGGCGAGGACAGCCCGAACCAGGCGGAATACGTCCGGCCGGACGTGTCGCCCGATACCAACCCGCTGATCGGCCAAGTCTTCGATCCCAAGATGCCGGCAGGCTATAATTACGACCTCGTCAACGCTGAGATATTGCTGACTGCGGCGAGCGTGCGCGACGGGCAGATCGTCCTACCGAACGGGGCCGCCTATCGACTGCTCGTGCTGCCCGAGGCGATCACCCGCGGGATGACGCCGCAGCTTGCCGCGCGGCTGCGCGATCTGGTGGCGCAAGGTGCGACGATCCTGGGGAACAAGCCGACGCATGCGCTGACCATGGCCGGCAAGTCGGATGGTGACACACTCTTCCGCTCGGCGGTGGATGCGCTGTGGGGCGACGGCCGGAAGGCCGATCGCCGCGTTGGCAGGGGGCGTGTGCTTCCCGGTGGGGACATTGCCGCGGCGCTCGCGAAGCTGGACGTCGCGCCGGACGCGCAATGCCGCACCGCCTCGCCGGACGGTCAGCTCGTATGGCTTCACCGCAAGCTCGCCGACCGCGACCTCTATTTCGTCGCCAATCGGCAACGGCGGCCCGAGCGGGTCACCTGCACCTTCCGCGTCGCCCATGCCGCGCCCGAATTGTGGGACGCAGAGAGCGGGGGGATCACGCGCCCCGCCTTGTACAGGGCGGATGCGCGCGGCACCGTCGTACGCTTCGACCTCGATCCCGCGGGCTCGACCTTCGTGATGCTGGCCAAGGATTCGCGCCGCCGGCCGGTCGATTGGATCGCGCGTGACGGAGTCCGTATCGATTCCCTCGACACCGCGCCGCTGCGACCGGCGGCGGCCCCTTCGGGCAGCTTCACCCAGATGGTGTGGGCGAAGCCCGATATCGATCTGCGTCTGATGCCGGACGAAACCGTCGCCGGCAGGATCAACGAAACCGGCAAGAATTACCTGATCCCCGCCCGTTCGGGCCGCGACGTGCATGGTGCGGGGAGCGCGGTCGCCGGCCTGGCGCTCGGCCGTAACGGTGCGTTCGTGATCGAGCGCGGCGCTCCCGACGATGTGCCGGCGGTGCTCGTCAGCCATCGCCCGGTCGCCGGCTGGACCCACGTCGCGCTCGTCTACCGCGATGGCGTGCCGAGCCTGTACCTCGACGGCAAGCTGGCACGGACCGGCCTCAGGAGCGGCCGCAAGGTCTTCGCGGGCGGTGGTGATCCGCCGTCGGCGAGTGGCGTCACCTATTTCTTCGAAGGCAATGCGACATCCGTGGAGACGTTGCCTCGGGCCCTCGCACCGGCAGAGATCGCGGCGCGTGCGGCAGCAGGCCCGCCGGCTCCCGACCTGCCGCAGGCGGCGCAGGTGACGTGGAAGCGCGACGACAGGCCGGACCTGCTCGCCTTCCAGAGCGGCCTCTACACGCTCAGTACAGGGCAGCGTTTTCGTGCCGTGGTACCGCCGCCTCTTCAAGTTGCCGGCCCCTGGTCGGTGCGCTTCCAGCAAGGACGCGGCGCGCCGGATCGGGTCGAACTCGCCACGCTCGCCTCGCTCAGCCGCCATGCCGATCCGCGCGTACGCCACTTCTCCGGCACCGCGACCTACGAACGGACGATCGATGTACCCGCCGAATTGCTGGGGCAGGGGCGCCGGGTGTATCTGGACCTGGGACGGGTGGAGGTCCTGTCGGGCGTGACGGTGAACGGCAAGGACCTCGGCGTGGTCTGGAAGGAGCCATATCGCGTCGATATCACGGATGCGGTTCGCGCCGGTTCAAATTCCGTGTCGCTGGCGGTGACCAACCTGTGGGCGAACCGGATGATCGGGGACGCGCAACTGCCGGAGGAGGGCAGGTTCGTGGATGGCGACTGGCCGATCGGCGAACGCCTCACGTCGGAGGGATCCCGCAAGCCCGTGATGGCACGCAAGCTCATCGCGCTGCCCGAATGGTATAAGGCGGGCAAGCCGAAGCCGCCGGGTGGCCGGGTGACGTTTACGCCATGGACCTTCTATCAACCCGACGAACCATTGCTCGACTCTGGGCTTCTAGGCCCTGTTCGGCTGGTGTTCGCCCAAGAAGTCATCGGATAGGCGACCGGGCTCCGCTGCATCGACTCGGCAGGCAAGGCAGGGTCTTTCTCAGAGCGATGCGCCGGCCGGTGGCCTTGGTGTAACTGCGCTTTCCGTTCTCGCTAAAAATCCGGTTTCGGCGTGCGATGCGATCAGGGGAACAGCGCCAGATCCGCCGCAGCGATCGTCGCCGCCTTTAGCTCGGCTTCCATGAAATCGATCAACGCGCGCACGCGGCGGGGCTGGTGCGCGCGCATGGGAAGGACGACGCGGACCATGCGTGGGGCACCCCACCAAAGGGGCAGGACGCGCACCAGCCGCCCCGCGCGAAGGTCATCGATTACGTCCCAGCTCGCCTTCATCGCGATGCCGCCGCCCGCCAGTGCGGCGGCGTGCGCGACTTCTCCATCCAGCGCGGATACGGCCGATCGGATCGGCACCGCGATGGAGTCCGTGCCCCGGTGCAGCACCCACTCGCGCGGCGGCGGGTCGCCTACGGTCAGGGCGGGATGCTGCGGCAGATCAGCCGGCGAAGCGGGCACGCCCGCCTGCGCGAGATAGGCCGGAGCGGCGACCAGGACCAAGGCATCCTTCGCGATCGTTCGCGTGATCAGCCGTCCGTCGTCCAGCGGTGCCTGACGAAAGGCGAGGTCCATCGTCTCGGCGACGAGGTCGACGACGCGGTCCGAGGTATTGATCTGTACCTCTACCCCCGGATGACGTGCGAGGAAGCGGGGGAGCCGGGGTGCGATCTGGCGGCAGGCGAAGGCCACGGTCGCGGTCAGGCGGATCACGCCACGCAATGTGTCCGCGGGACCGATATCCTCCGCATCGTCCACCGCCGCGATGACGGCGCGCGACCGTTCCGCGAACGCCATGCCCTCGACGGTCAGGGACGATTGGCGGGTCGTGCGGTTGATCAGCCGAAGGCCCAGCCGGTCCTCGATCCGCTTCAGTCGCTTCGACACGGTGGTCAGCGACAGGTGCAGGTCGCGGGCCGCCGCCGACAGGCTGCCGGTCCGGGCGACGGCATCGAAGATCCGGAAGTCGTCGATACTGTCCAGCAGGGCCATGCCGCGCAGGCTTATGACCTTCCCGCTGCGCTGGCAAACGCGCCCGCCCACCTCAGCGGAACTCTCCCGCTGTGCGGACCGCGAGATCCTGCTCGGTGCGGTCCTGGTCACCGCTGACGCCGACCGATCCGACCACCAGCCCCCCCTGTCGCAACGGCACGCCTCCGACGGCTGGCAGGATATCGGGGATGAAACCGATACCAAGATTGCGGTCGCGCACCATTTCGTAGAACATATTTGTCTGGGTCGCGAAGCGCGCGGCGGATCGTGCCTTCGCGATCGCCGCGTCGACACAGCCGGCATAGGCGCCCTGCATGCGTTCGAAGGCGAGCAGGTGCCCGTCCGCATCGGAAACCGCGACACAGACACGCATCCCCTGGGCACCGGCACGTCGGACCGCCTGGCCGACTAGGCGTCGCGCCTCGGCCGTCGTCACGTTCGGCTGGGCGACGACGCTTGTCGATGAGCCCTCCTGTCCAACCGCGGGAGAAGCAGGCAGCAAGCACAGTGACAATGCGGCAGACGCGGCGCGCTTCATTGGCGACATCCTTCGGTTACGAGGAAACAGCCGGCAAAACGTTTGGCCGACAGGAACCCGCCTTTCCCGTTGCGAAAGTCTCTCTGGCGGGATTGGCAATAGTGTCTGCACAGCGGGCGTCGGTAGGCAGTCTTGCACCGACGGCAAGGCTGACTTGCAAGATCGGCCGGATCGGGCCCGAGGATTGACCGTTTGCTGTCGGGCGAGATGGCGAAGGCGATCGGGGGATATCGAGGACATGAGGGCGATGATGCCCACGATCGGGTTGACGCTGGCGTTCGGCAGCGCGTCCTGCGTGCTCTACGCGCTGGCGACCAATAGCATCGCGACGTTGCTCGGAGCCGTGCTGCTGGTCGGCGGGGGCGGCGGGCTCGGCTCGGTGCTTCAGGCACGGCTGATGGATGTGGCGCGTGATGCCCAGACGCTGGCGGCGGCGCTCGACCATTCCGCGTTCAACAAGCACCGGAGCGCCGCCCTCCGCCAGCGGCTGGATCGGTGCGGCGCTGCCGATGGGCGGGCTGGTGATCTGGAGCGTGTCATGGTGGCTCGACCAGCGCCGGGCAACCATTTTTCCCTCCTGCGTGGAAGCGACTGACCTTTGAGCGACACTCCCCCCGACACCGCCGGCGTGGCCGTGGACCGCCCCTTCCTGCGCTGGCTGGGTTGGATCGCCACCGTGACGGCGATCTGCATGTTCTTCTCGTACATTGACCAGATTCGCCTGAACCTCGCCGGGCAGAAAGGGTCGGTGCTGATGCCGCTCGCCACGGTCGTGAACTGCGGGCTGTGGACCACCTATGGATCGCTGCGGCGCGACTGGCCGGTCGCGGCGGGCAATTTCCCGGGCGTGATCCTCGGCGCGATCGCTTTCGTCACGGCGCTGTGAAATGCCCCTTTTCAAGAGGCACTCGCTGATGTCGACCGAAGTAACGCGCCGCTCGGCGCTCACCGCCCTTGTCGCGACGGGCTTCGCCCCGGCCGCGACCGCCATCGCGGCACCGCTCGCCCGCCGCATGGATGCCGCCGCGATCCGTTCGCCCTGGCTGTGCAACGGCGTGGCGGTGGCGCCCGATGGCGCGGTCTTCCTCGGGCTGCCGCGCCTTGCCGGGCATAGGGACACGCCGTCGCTGGCGAAAGTGGGCGCGGACGGTACGCCGGAGCCGTTCCCGGGTGGCGCGTGGAATGGCTGGAGGCAGGGAGGCGATGGCCGCGATGCCTTCGTCATGGTCAATGCGGTCCACGTTTTCGACGACGGCACCTTGTGGGTGGTGGATCAGGGGGCGGTGGACGGGCAGCCGTTACCCGGCGCCGCGAAGCTGTTGCGGCTCGATCCTGGCACCGGCGTGGTGCTGGCCACGATCCGCTTCGATGCCGGCATCCTGCCGTCCGGCGCGGCGATGAACGACCTGCGATTGCACGGCAACGTCGTCTACGTCACCGATTCCGGGCTGGGCGGCATCATCGTCCACGATCTGGCTGAGGGCCGCACGCTGCGCCGGCTGTCGCGCCATCCGCTGCTGCGGCACGTACCCGGGTCGGTGCAGAAGGGGTATGAAGGACGCGTGCTGGCCGATGGCGCGGGCAGGCGTCCGGCCGTTCACAGCGACATGATCGAACTGGATGCCGATGGCGCCTGGCTCTACTGGTCGACACCCACCGGCCCGGTGCGGCGGATCGCGACCGAACTGCTGCTGGACGAGCGGCTCGACGATGCCGCGCTGGCCCGCGCGATCCAGACGGTCGCGACGATCCCGTCGATCGGCGGCACCGCGATGGACACGCAGGGCAACCTCTATCTGTCCGACGCCGAGGCGCGGCGCATCGCCGTGCTGACGCCGCAGGGCCGGATGCTGACGCTTGCGGAGGACGAGCGGCTGGTCAGCCCGGACGCCATCTTCATCGACGGCGCGCGGCGGCTGCATGTGCCTGCCGCGCAACTGGAAGACCTGGCGGCCCATGCCGGCGGCACGGACCGGACGCGCGCGCCCTGGCAGGTGCTGTCCTGTGCGCTGCCCGACACGCTGGACGGCGTGGCGCTGGGCGATGCCGTGACCGGCACGCGGCAGCGCGGCCTGCCGCCTATCGGTACGTCGAACAGGCCGCGATGACGATGCCGGACATGCAGCCGCATCCGCTCAACGAGCTGCCGCGATAGGGCGGCGATGCGCCATGTGCATCATCCAGCCCGGCAGCGGGTGAGTATCGAGCCTTCCGGATCGAGGGCTGCAGTGCCGGAAGCCGACGAAGATCAGCGACACCGGTATCGGGGCACATGCGCCGCGTTCGCCACTCTCCCCGCATCGCTGCGCTTCGATATCGGCGTGACGCAGGCCAGGTGGATGCCGCCCCGCGATCGCCGGCCGTCAGACCCCGCCGAGCCGCCGCAGCCGCGCGATCGCCGCCTCGGCCTCCACGCGGATCGCCTCGGCGTCGACGCGGGTCAGGCGGCCGGCGCGCTTGTGAATGACGCCGTCGATCAGAACGGTGTCGACGTTGGCGGGCTGTGCGGCATGGGTCAGCAGCGAAACGGGTTCGGCATAAGGCGCGGTGTTGATCGCATCGGCACGCACCGCGATCAGGTCCGCCCGCATCCCCGGCGCGATCCGGCCGACCCGATCGCCCAGGCCGAGCGTCGCCGCGCCCTCCGCCGTCGCCCAGCGCAGCACCGTGGCGTCGGGCAAAGCCTGCTGCCGCCGCTCCATGCCGGCTGCCAGATCGCCGGTCACGCGCATCACGCCGAACATGTCAGCGTGGCCGGCCAGCACCATATTGTCGATGGACAGCCCCATCCGCACGCCTGCGGCCAGCATCGCGGCGATCGGCGGCACGCCATAGCCGACCTCCAATTCGGTCCACGGGCTGATCGACACCGGTGATCCCGCCGCCGCGACCCGGTCCAGATCGGCGCGCGAAGCACCGACCAAATGGACGAGCTGCACATCGGGGCCGAGCCCCCCGCGTACTGCGAGCTGCGCGATGCCGTTCCTGCGCGCTGCCTTCGCATCGGACGCCATGTGCGTGGTGATCGGCAGGCCGAGCCGGCGCGCGCCGTCCCATTCAGCCTGCCACACCGCACGCGTGGACCGGTCGGGTCCGCGCGCGCAGATGCCGAGCGAGATCAGCGGCGACGGCGCGGTCCGTGCCGCATTTGCGATCGGCGCGAAGTCGATCGCGCGGTTCTCCGCCATGTCCTGCGGATAGCCCCAGGCGAACCGCCCGCGCACGCCGGACACGACCATCGCCGCGATCTCCGCCTCGGCCTGCGCCGGGCTGCGGACATTGTGCGCCCAGTTGTGAACCGTGGTGATGCCCGCGTTGACCGCCTCCGCCAGCGCCAGCCGGACCCCCGCCGCGGCATCAGCGGGCGTGACGTGGGGCGAGATCGCCGCCATCGTGGGCGCGAAGCCACCCTTGGCGCTCGACGCCAGCCCGCGCGCCAAGCTGTTCCACATATGCCAGTGCGTATCGACCAGCCCCGGCATCACGATGCAATGAGAGACGTCGACGACATCCGCCCCCGGCGGCACCGCGATTCGCCCGACCGCAGCGATCGCGCCGTCGCGCACCAGTATGTCGCCGGCCGGCCCGGCGACGCCCAGGACATGGCGAGCGCCCTTCAGCACGATCGCTTGCCCGCTGCGTACCGCCGCCATTGCCGGCAGCGCGACACCCGCCGCCACGCCCAGCGTCCCTGCGATCATCGCGCGGCGGCCGATCCTGTTGCCAAATCCCATCGTCATATCGGGATGACCTCGCCTCATTCGCCCGCCGGGATGAAACGGGCTCGCCTCGCCCCGGGCCGGTACGTCATCGGTGAGGGTAGATGGAGCAGCTCGATCAGGCTGCCCCATGGCGTACGGCAGAACCACAGCCGGTTGCCCGGCCCGCTCTCCTCGTCGAAGCAATCCTGCGGCCCCGCCAGCATCGTGCCGCCCGCCGCGACGACGGCGCGCCCGGCGGCGGCGAGATCGTCGACATGGATCGAGAAGTGCGTCGGTCCCAGCGTGGCGATATCGGGCGGGGGGCCGTCGGTCCGGTCGACCTCGAACAGTTCCAGGTTGGCGCCGGTTCCGATCCGCAGCATGGAGATCGCGACCTGACTGCGGTCCTCTGGCAGCCCGTTGATCGCGCCGACCTCCATACCGGTCTGTGGCCCACGCGACTTCGGCAGGACGCGGTACAACACGTCGGCATCGAACGCGTCGACGAAGAACGCCTCGCCGTCCTCGATCCGCGGCACCGTCATGCCGACATGTTCGATCCCTTGCGCAAACCCCATCGTGTGCCGCTCCTTCATCTGCGAGACGTCATTGGTGTTCGAGAGGCGGATGCCATTCATGCCGCCGCGAAGGCGGCAGCCGCCTGCTCCGCAAGCGCCTGCTCCCCCTCCTCGGTGTCGCCGCTGACCGAGACGGCGCCGACGAAGTCGCTTTCCCCCGTCTTGCCCGACCAGAGCGGCACCGCACCCCCCAGCGGGATCAGCCCGGGCAGATCGCCGAGCCACGGTTCCTTGCGCGCCATCCGGCCGAATGTCGCCAGCGACGTCCGAAACGCCGCGCAACTGCGCGCCTTGCCGATCGCGGCATCGACGCTCCCCGGATAGGCGCCGTCCATCCGGCGGAACGCCACCAGGTGCCCTCCGTGATCGACCACCGCGATGGAAACCGCTGCGTCGCGGCGCCGGGCGCCGTCCTCCACCACCGCGATCAGCCGTGTGGCATGCTCGGCGGTGACGCTGTGCTGGATGAGAAAGCGGTTGTCGGTCATGTCGGCTCCGTCATCAACGTGGTGCGGTCACAACGGAGCTGCGGTCGGGGACGATCCGATACGAGGCCGCAACGGAGTCTTGCATTCGCGGCCAGAATTCCTGCCGGAATCGCCGCACGTCCATGCCCGCTCTGCCCATGCCAAAGTGCATCAACCGGTTGCCGGTGCAGCAAAGGTCTTGCACGATCGGCAAAGATCGCTGTGACCGTCAAGAGCGGTTTGGAGGGCTATGGCGTAGACGGAATGCTCATCCGGGTCTGGCGCGGGCCGCCGCCGTTCGCCGCACGATCCTGGACAATACTTGGTCTTTCAAGACGTATGACGCCCGCGTCAGCAGGCGCGAGCATCGGTGATGCCGCCTCTTGCGGTCAGCGCGCTACCGTCGAGCCCGACCGGTTCTGCCAAGCGGCCAGGGTCAGGATCGTCTGGCGGAACGTAGCGGCGAGCACGCCGTGCCCGCCCTCGCGCGTGGCGATGGAGAGCGCCGCCTCGGGCTGCGGATCATGTAGTTTCAGCAGCTTCAGCGACCCGGCATGGATACCGCGCATCGAAGCCGGCACGAAGGTAACGCCGGCACCGCCCGCCGCCAGCATCATCGCCGAGGCCTTCTGCGGCGCATGGTGGACGATGCGCGGGGAGAAACCGGCTTCGGTGCAGGCGGCCAAGATCGAATCGTAGATGGCCGGCGCCAGGCTCCGCTCGAACAGGACGATGTCGTCGTCCATGAAGTCGCCGAGCGTCGCGGTGGAGGCGTCTGCCAGCCGATGCGTATGCGGTACGGCCGCCAGGATGGGTTCGTCGAGAAGATGTTCGACGCGCAGCCGGTCGCGCAGCGGCGCGGGCGGTCGGATGAAGGCGATGTGGACCTTGCCGTCTGCGACGCGGTCACACAACGGGACGGTATCCTGCTCCTCAAACTTCAGGTCAACGCCCGGTGCCTCGTCGCGAAAGGCGCGCAGTGCGGCGGGCAGCAGCGGGTGAAGCGCCGCACCGGGCGTGAAGCCGATGCAGAGTACGCCTTCGCGACCTCTTGCGGCGCGATCGACGCGGGCCGGAATTGCGGCCGCCGCGTCGAGCAGCGGCGCGGCGAGATCGCGCAAGGCCCGTCCGGCGTCGGTCAGTTCGACCGTGCGGGCATGGCGGATGAACAGCCGTTGTCCGAGTTGATCTTCCAGCGCCATGATCTGCTGGCTGAGCGGCGGTTGCGCCATGCCCAGCCGCTCAGCCGCACGACGGAAGCTCGCCGCATCGGCCACGGCCATGAAATAGCGGAGGCGGCGCAGGTCTAGCAACGGTTGAAGCACGTCTGGATACTCCGATGCTTGACGAACCCATGTCACGATATCGAGAGCGTCTCACAACATCGTATCGGCGATATCAAACCAGTGTCTTCGATACGCGTTCCGTCTGCACCATATAGCGTTTCCAGAGGACGAATGAACGATGCCGGCAACAACTACGCCCTCGGGCGTCGCGCTGCTCGACGATCCGGTGCGCAATAAGGGGACTGCCTTCACAGCCGCGGAGCGGGACAGATATGGCCTGATCGGCCTGCTCCCCGATGCGATAGAAACGATCGATCGTCAGGTCGATCGGGTTCACGCGCACCTGGCGGCAAAGGACAGCGATCTCGAACGCTATATCTATCTCATCGGGCTGCTCGATCGCAACGAGACGCTGTTCTATAGGGTGGTGATGGCGGACCCGATGCGGTTCCTCCCGATCGTCTACGATCCGACCGTTGCAGAGGCCTGCCTGAAGTTCGGCCACATCTATCGCCGCGCGCGGGGCATGTACGTGTCGCTGGCGCACAAGGGCCGTATTGCCGAGGTTTTGCGGTCCTGGCCGGTCGAGGACGTGCGGTTCATCTGCGTTTCGACGGGCGGGCGCATCCTGGGACTGGGTGACATCGGCGCGAACGGCATGGGCATCCCGATCGGCAAGTTGCAGCTCTACACCGCCTGCGCGGGCGTGCCGCCACGCGGGTTGCTGCCGCTGATGCTCGACATCGGCACCACCAACGCCGCACTGCGTGCCGACCCGCTCTATCTCGGCCTGCGCCGAGAGCCGCCCGCGCAGGACGAACTGGACGCATTCGTCGATGAGTTCCTGGCGGCGGTACAGGAGGTGTTTCCAGGCTGCTGCATCCACTTCGAGGACTGGAAGGGGACCGACGCCATTCGCTACCTCGCGCGTTATCGTGACGAGGTGCTCTGCTACAACGACGATATCCAGGGCACCGCTTCGATCACGCTGGCGGGCCTCACCACCGCGCTCCAGATCAAGGACGAGGCGCTGGCCGACCAGCGCATCCTGTTCCTCGGTGCCGGATCGGCGGGTATCGGCATCGCGAACATGCTCGTCTCGGCGATGACGCTCGACGGCCTCTCGGAAGCTGACGCACGGGCGCGGATATCCTTGTTCGACGTCCACGGCCTGCTCCAGCCGAAGCGCGATGACCTGTCCGATGTGCAGAAGCCCTACGCACACCCCGCCGCGCCGACGGACGATCTGCTCGATGTGGTCAAGGCGCTGAAGCCGACCGTGCTGATCGGCGTCTCGACGACGCAGGGCGCGTTCACCAAGGCGATCGTCGAGGAGATGGCGGCAAACAACGACCGGCCGATCATCTTCGCGCTGTCCAACCCGACCGACAAGGCGGAGGTGACAGCGCAGGACGCCTACACCTGGACCAAGGGCAAGGTGCTCTACGCCGCTGGCGTCCAGTTTCCCGACGTGACGCTCGGCGACAAGACCTATCATCCCGGGCAGGCCAACAACTTCTATATTTTCCCGGCGATCGGGCTGGCGGTCTACGCGACGCGGCCCAAGCGCATCACCGACGCCATGTTCATCGCCGCCGCCCGTGCCAGCGCCGATCAGGTCGGACCGGATCTGCGCGAGCAGGGCATGCTGTTCCCATCGCAGCGCAACATCCTCGAAACCGAGGTCACCACCGCCGCGCGGATCGCCGAGCATATCTTCGAACGAGGCGAGGCGACGGTCGAGCGACCGGCCGATATCCGCGCGTGGATCGAGGCGATGCTCTACACGCCCGACTATGAGGACATGGCCGAGGCGCGACCAGGCCGGGACCGATGATCGAAAGGACTATTGCATGAAGCTCTTCGGAAACTCCGGCACGCTGTCGGTCGCCGATCTCATCACGCAAACGCTTGCCCATGTCGGTGTCGAGCGGATCTGGGGCGTGACAGGCGACAGCCTCAACGCGATCAACGACTCGCTTCGCCGTTTGGGCAGCATCGAGTGGATGCACGTTCGCAACGAGGAGTCAGGCGCCTTCGCCGCCGGCGCGGAAGCCGCTGCGACGGGAAAGCTCGCGGTCTGCGCGGGGAGCTGCGGACCGGGCCATCTCCATCTCATCAACGGGCTCTACGACTGCCAACGCAACCATGTGCCGGTGCTCGCCATTGCCGCGCACATCCCGTCGCGCGAGATCGGCCTGAGCTACTTCCAGGAAACGCATCCGACCGAACTGTTCCGCGAGTGCAGCCATTTCTGCGAGATGGTGCAAGACCCGGCGCAGCTTCCCGAACTTCTTCACCGGGCGATCCGCACCGCGATCGGGCAGCGCGGGGTGGCCGTGCTGGTGATCCCCGGCGACGTGTCGATGAAGGACGCGCCTGCCCACGCCCGTGCCGGGATGCCCGCGCTGGTCAGCCCGCGCATCGTGCCGGATGCGGGCGAGATCGCCGCGCTGGCGGCGACACTGAACGGATCGAAGGCGGTGACGCTTCTGTGCGGGTCGGGCGTCGCCGGTGCTCATGGGGAGGTCGTGGCGCTGGCCGACGCGCTTGCCGCTCCCATCGTGCATGCCTTTCGCGGCAAGGAGCACATCGAATGGGATAACCCGTTCGACGTCGGCATGACCGGGCTGATCGGCTTCTCGTCCGGCTATCACGCGATGATGGAATGCGACACCCTGCTGATGCTCGGCACCGACTTTCCCTATCGCGACTTCTACCCGGAGGGAGCGACCATCGTGCAGATCGATCGTGATCCCTCGGCCCTCGGCCGCCGGGCGCAGATCCATCAGGGCATCGTCGGCGACGTGGGCGAGGCGGCAGCGATCCTGCTTCCCATGATCGAGGGTGGGCGCGACCGCCGCTTCCTCGACAAGGCGCGGGCGCATTATGCCGAGGCGCGCAAGAGCCTGGACGACCTCGCTACGCCGCGTGACGGCGACAAGCCGCTGCATCCGCAATATGTCGCCAAGCTGGTCAACGATCTCGCCAGCGACGACACGATCTTCACCGCCGATGTCGGTACGCCCTCGGTCTGGGCGGCGCGCTACCTCACCATGAACGGCAAACGCCGTCTGATCGGCTCGTTCAACCATGGCTCGATGGCCAACGCCATGCCGCAAGCGCTGGGCGCGCAGGCGGGCTATCCGGGGCGGCAGGTCGTGTCGCTGTCGGGTGACGGCGGCCTGACCATGTTGATGGGCGACATGCTGACCGCGATCCAGATGAACCTGCCGATCAAGATCGTGGTCTTCAACAACGGCACGCTCGGCTTCGTCGAGCTGGAGCAGAAGGCCGCGGGCTATCTCGACACCAACGTCTCGCTAAAGAACCCGGATTTCGGCGCGATCGCGCGCGAAATGGGCTTTCTCGGGCGCCGCGTGACCCGTTCCGACGCGTTGGAGACGGCACTGCGCGAGGCGTTCGCCCATGACGGGCCGGCGCTGGTCGATGTCGTGACCGACGCGATGGAACTGGCGATGCCGCCCAGCATCAAGGCCAAGCAGGTCGCAGGCTTCAGCCTCTATTCCACTCGCGCTATCATGAGCGGGCGCGGCGACGAGCTGGTGGAACTGGCGAAGACCAACCTGTTACGGTAAAGGCGGTGGTGAAACCGTCGGCGATTGCCGCGATCCACCTCGTGCTAGAATATACCGTTGTCCGACCACCGGGAAACCGACCCGGACGGCGGCGATGACACAATATTACTTCGTCTAAGCAGACGCGCCCACGAAAACGTCGGCGCAAGGCAGACTTTGACGACCATGGCGTAGACATGGTGCTCATCCGGGTACGGCGCGGCCCGCCGTTTTGCCGAACGGCGGTCGGCCGCACCGGTGCATCGCAGAGCGGCCGTCAGCGTCTTGTCAAAGCCGGCCGGAACGAGCGGGGGGTGACGCCGTCGGTTCGGGTGCCGCTGCCGGGTGCATCGAAGAGGTGCTCGAGCATCGCAATCATCGCCGTGCGGCCGGTGGTGGTGAGCCGGACGCGGACGCGGCGGTGGTCCGAGGGATCCGGGTCCCGCTCGATCAGCGCGGCGGCCTGAAGGCGGTCGATCCGCCGCATCGCGCTCGCCGCACTCTCTCCGGACAGCAGGATCAGATCCTTGACGTGTAACGCGGCGCCGGTTCCCGCGGCGATGAACAGGTCGATCATCATGTCCCACGCGGTATCGACGAGGAGATCCTGCGGCAGGAAGGCGCTCATCGTCGCGCGCAACTGTCTGGCTTGGCGCGCGCGGGCCAGCAATTGCGGGGTGATCGTGCCGGCGGCATCGGCGGTGCCGTCGGTCGGGGAGGGGCGCCGGGCATCGCTCATCGCTCGCGCAGCGCCTCCCGGGCGCGGTTGAGGGGCTTGAGGAGATATTGAAACACCGTCTTGGCGCCGGTGTGGATGTCGACGTTTGCGACCATTCCAGGGGTGATCGGAAAGCGTTTTCCCGCCTTGTTGACGAGCGAATCCGCCTTGGTCCGTATGAAGACGCGATAATAGAGCACGTCGGGCTTCACCTCGTCGCGGATGGTGTCGGGCGAGATGCTGGAGACGGTGCCGTCGAGCCCGCCATAGACCGAATAGTCGTAGGCGGTGACCTTCACGCTCGCGCGCTGGCCGGGGCGGATGAAGGCGATGTCGCGCGGTTGCAGCCGCGCCTCGATGAGCAGGCGGTCGTCGAGCGGCACGATCTCCATCAGCTTGCCGTTGGGCGGCACGACGCCGCCGATCGTCGACACCTCGATATTCTTGACGACGCCGCGCACCGGCGAGCGCAGCGTCAGCCGCTGGAGCGTGTCGGACCGGCCGCGCACGACGGGGGCGAGGCTGTCGACCTCCTCGGTCGCCTTGGCGAGGTCCTGCCGCGCCTCGACCATATATTGCGAGCGCAGGTCGGCCTTCTTGAGTTCGAGGTCGGCACGCTGGCGTTGCAGGCGCAGCACCTCGACGTTGCTCGCCGCGCCGACGGCGATGAGGCGCTGACCGATCGTCACCTCGCGCCCGATCAATGCGAGGCTCTGGTCGATCAGCGCGACCGAGGATTGCAGGCTGCGGCGGCGAGTATCGTAGAGCCGCGTCTCCGATGCCTTCAGATCGGGGTAGCCGTCGAGCTCGGGCGAGAAGCGCAGCGGCACGCCGTTCGCTTCGGCCTGGAGCCGTGCCATGCTGGCGAGCGCGGCACGATATTTGGCGGCGCTTTCGTCCACGGTCGATCCGGCCTGGGTCGGGTCGAGCTGCGCGAGCAACTGGCCGGGGCGGACGATGTCGTCCTGGCGCACGGCGAGCTTCTTGAGGATGCCGCCTTCCAGCGACTGGATCACCTGTTCGCGATTGGTGGGGACGACGCGCGCCTCACCGGTCGCGACCTCGTCGAGATTGGCGAACCACGCCCAGGCGAGCGCCGCGACGAAGAGGGCGGCGAGGATCCAGACGAGCCGCGTCGCGGTGGCGAGGCGGTGCTCGCCTTCGCCGCCGAAGAGGTGGTCGTCGTCGAGGGCGAGGCTGGTCATGCGGCAGCACTCCGGGTGCCGCGCATCGTGGCGAGGACCTGGTCGCGCGGTCCGTCGAGCACGATCGTGCCGTTGTCGATAACGATGATGCGGTTGGCGAGGTCGAGCATGCGCATGCGATGTGTGGCGACGATCAGCGTGCGATCGCGGCTCCAATGGCCCAATTGTTCGATAAAGTGGCGTTCCGCGCCTTCGTCCATCGCCGCGGTGGGTTCGTCGAGCAGCGCGACGGTCGGCTGGCGGAGCAGGAGCCGCGCGAGCAGCAGCGCCTGCACCTGGCCGCCCGACAGACCGCGGCCGCCCTCCTGCACGACATGGCCGAGGCCGTCGCGCAAGCCCCGGACCATCGCGTCGGCGCCGACGGTGCGCAAGGCGGCGAGGATGTCCGCATCGGTCGCCGCGGGCGCGCCGAGCGTCAGGTTCTCGCGCAGCGTGCCGTGGAACAGGCGACTGGCCTGGGTGAGCAGGCCGACATCGCGGCGGACGTCGGCGGGGTCGATCTGGTGCAGCGCGAGGCCGTCGAGCAGAACCTCGCCAGAGACCGGTTGGAGCATGCCCGACAGACCCTGCAGCAGGGTCGACTTGCCCGCACCGTTGCGGCCGAGCAGCACGATCCGCTCGCCCGCGGCGATGTCGAGGTGCGGCACGGCGAGGGCGGGAGCAGCGTTCGGATCGCCGTAGGTGAACACCGCCGCGCGCAGCGCGAAGTCGCCGGTCACCGCGGGCAGGGGGATGCGATGGTCGGCATCGGCGCTGTCGACGGGCAGCGCCATGATCTGGTTGAGGCTGCCCATCGCGACCCGGGCATGCTGCAAGCGGCCGAGCAGCTGCGTCACCTGCGCCATCGGCGCCATCATCCGCGATCCCAGGATGGAGGTGGCGACGAGCACGCCCGTCGTGATGTCGCCGGCGATGACGAGCGGCGTGCCGACGAAGATGATCGCGGCATAGACGCCGTTCTGCACGCTCTGCGTCCACACCGACAGGCTGTTGGTGAGGCCGCGCAGGCGGAGCTGCGCCTCGCCGGCGACCGCGTTGTAGTGGTTCCACTGGTGATGGAAGCGGTCCTCGGCCTGGAGCGCCTTGATGTCCTCGATCCCCTGCACCGCCTCCACCAGCATGGCGTTGCGCAGCGAGGATTCGCGCATCGATTCGGTGGCGAGCATCCGCAGGCGGCGCTGCGCGAGCAGTCCGGGCGCGAGCAGCAGCACGAGCGCGGCGAGCGGCACCAGCGCGAGTGCGCCGCCGATGAACCACAGCACCGCGAGGAAGAGGAGGAAGAAGGGAAGGTCGGCGACGGTCGCCACCGTCGTCGAGGTGAGCAGGTCGCGCACCTGATCGAGGTCGCGCAGCTGCGCGATGAAGGTGCCGGTCGAGGGTGGCCGCGCGCGGTTGCGGACGCGCAGCGCGTGACCGAACACGTGGTCGGAGATACGCAGATCGGCCCGCTTGCCGAGCACGTCGACGATGTTGGTGCGCAGCCGGCGCAGGACGAAGTCGAAAATGATCGCGATCAGCACGCCGAGAAACAGGATGGTGAGCGTCGGGATCGATGCCGCGGGCACGACGCGGTCGTAGACCTGCATCGAAAAGAGCACGCCGGCGAGACCGAGGCAGTTGGTCACCACCGAGGCGACCATGACATGGCCGTAGGCGCGCGCATCGCGCAGCAGGATGCGACGCAGCCAATGCTCCTCGAACGGCCGGATATAGGTATCGACGCGCATGTCGGGCGCCGAGCGCGACGGGCGGGGGACGACGAAGCCGGTCGCCGCGGCGACCAGTTCGCCGAGCGGTCGCCGCGTCTCGCCGCCGTCGCCCGGCAGGACGAGCCGGGCATGGCCTTCCGCATCGATACCCTCGATCAGCGCGATCTCGCCGTCGTCGAGCCGGACGATCGCGGGCAGCCGCCAGCTGGTCAGCCGCATCGCGCGCGGCGCACTGAACCGTACCGACAGGCCGGTCGCGCGGGCGAGAGTGCGGATCCGCGCCTCCTCGTCGCCGCCGTGCTCCCATTGCGCGGCGAGGCGCGCGCGCCGTTCGGACACGGGCAGCCGGTAATGGCGGGCGACACGGGCCATGAGGTCGAGCCAGCCGTCGACCGTGGAGGCGGAGGCGAGTGCCGCGCTCACAGCGTCACTCCGCGCACCGACGTGCCGGAAAGGCCGAAGGCGTCGCGCATCCGTCCGGAAAGATAGAGGCAGTCGACCTCGAGCCGGCGCAAATTGTGGGCGGTGTTCACCGCTTCGAATCGCACCTGTTGCAATTCCTGTTCGGCGTTGAGCAGGTCGACCAGGGTGCGCGTTCCCATTTCGAGATACTGGATACGGTAGAGGCGGCCGGTCTCGCGCATGTTGGTCGCGCGCGAGGTCAGCGTCGCGACCAGTTGCGACAGGCTGTCGATCTGCTGCTGCGCTTCGGCGAGTCGCTGGCTCGTCTCGGTCCGGGCGCGGCGCGCGGCGGCCTCTGCGGCGTCGAGTTCGAACGCGGCGCCGCGCACCCTGGCGCGGGTGACGCCGCCGGCGAAGATGTTGCTCGAGACGCGCAGACCGAAATTGTAGATGCTGCGGTTGCCGAAGGGCGAGGCGAGGTCGGTCGAGGCGTCGCCGCCGAGCGACAGCGTCGGGTAGCGATCGGCGCGGCTGCGGCGGAGCGCGGCGGCGGCCCGCTCCGCCTCCGCATCGGCGGCCATCACCACCGGAACGCGATCCCAGGCAGGCGCGGGGCCGGCACAGCTGCGCATCAGCCAATCCGGCACGTCGGCGGACACCGCCGCCGGAGGCGTTTCGCGCCCGAGCAGGAAGGCGAGGTTGCTGGTCCAGCGGCGCCGCTCCGCCTCGATCGTCGCGAGGCTCGCGGTGGCGGCCTCGACGCGGGCCTGCGCCTGGAGCGCGTCGGACTGGGTCGCGGCACCGAGCGAGGATCGCCGGCCGACGAGATCGCTGATCTGGCGGATGCTGTTCGCCTGGTCGCGGGCGATCGCGGTGAGCGCGGCAGCGCGCTGGACCTCGATCATCGCATAAGCGGTGTCGCGGATCAGCGTGTCGATCGCGAGCAGCATGTCGGCGCGGCCGGTGCGGGTGCCGGCCTGCGCCGCGGCGACGTCGCTCGACACCTTGCCGAAGTCGTAGAGCATCTGCGACGCGCCGATCTGGGGACGCGGGCGCCACGTGCCCGATACGCGGCTGTCGTAGCCGCTGCCGGCACCGGCGCTGATCGTCGGCAGATAGCCGGCGCGGGCGGCCCTTACGGCCTCGCCGCGCGCGGCGAGCGTTCCCGCCGCTTCGACGATCGAGGGGTGCCACGCGACCGCCTCCCTGGCGGCGGTATCGAGCGTGAGGGGGGTGGTTTCGGCCGCCAGCGCACTGCCGCCGATGGCGCACGCGAGGACCAGGCCGAAGCGGCGTACGCCCCCGATCGTGCAGATTGGATAGGTCATTGTCCCGGTCCTTTCCTGTTGCACAGCAAAGGACCGGGCGGCTTAACAAACGGTATAAGCCATCGTTTGATAAACCATTGAAACGAAAAGAAATAAGAACAAGTTTGGTTCTAAACGGCGTGATTGATCGTATTCCCGATATGGTCCTGATCGGGAAGGGTCACGAGATAGTCGAGCGGGTCGACGACGGCAGGCATGGGCGCATGGATTACCATCGTCGGGTGCGGCATATCGGTGGCGGGCACGCCGTCATCTGGCCTCTGCGCGGCCAGATAGTGGGACAGGACGTCCTCCAATTCGCCCTTGCCCTCGAACAGATCGTAGGTCGCGAGGCCGGTTGCCGATGGGGACGCGGGGGTGTGCGCGACCTCCGCATCATGCAGGACGAACGCGTCGAGCGGAACGACATCGGGCTCGGCGGCGACCATCGCCGTCGTCGCGATCGCACTCGTCGCGGTCGCGGCGGTCCCGTCGGCGGGCACGTCGATCGTCACGGTCAGCGTCGCGGTGGCGACGCTGCCGTTCGGCTGGGCGAGCTGGTAGGTGAAGCTGTCGGTGAGATCGGTCGCCGAATAGCCGAGCGAGGCGCTGGGCTGGTAGACGTAGCCCCCGGCCTCGTCGAGCGTCAGCGTGCCGTAGCGCCCCGTGAGCGTCACCGGCGTGTCGCCGACTTCCGTGAAACCGCCGCCGGTGTCGACCCGCAGGATCGCGAACGGCGTGTGCGCGGTGTCGTTGGCGAACAGATTGCCCTCCGCCGTCTCGCGCGTGGCGAGCGTATAGGCATCGTTGAAGGTGGTGGTCGATCCCAGCGACACGGCCGTGCCGAACGTGCCGAGCGTCGCGCGGCTGCTGACGGTGTAGCTGTAGGTGCCGCTCGGCAGGTCGTCGAGCGTGAAGCTGACGCCGGTACCGATCGGCAGGCCGGCGAGGGAGGCGCGCGTTTCGGTGAACACCGTCGCCCCGCCCGCGTCGCGAACCGTCAGCGTATAGCTGGGGAGCAGCGAGACGGAGAGGCCGGGCTGGCGCACGGCGGTGATCGTCAGGTCCGCCGTCGCGTCGGGCGCGACGGTGAAGCTGCCCACGCCGCTGCCGGTCGATTGCAGCACCCCGCTCGGCTGCGATGTGAAGGTGAAGGCCTGGGTGACCGGGGCCGTGGTCTGGACAGGGGTGTAGGTGACCGCGGCGACCGCCTGGTCGGCGACCGCGACGGGGGCGCCGGTGATGTCGGGGCTGCCGATCGCGATCGACAGCGTCGCGCTCTCCGTCTCGCCGTCGGTCGGGTCGAGCAGCGTGTAGGTGAAGCTGTCGGTGCGGCCGATCGCGCTCGCGGTGGCGTCGGGGGTATAGCTGTAGCTGCCGTCCGGATTGATCGTCAGCGTACCCCAGGCGCCGTCGATCACCGTGCCGCCCGCGGCGACCGCGGTGGTGACGCCGTTGACGGTGACGCTGGCGACGCGTGTGCCGGGGCCGGTCACGTCGATTTCGCCCGCCGGTCCGGCATCGCTGATGACGTTGCCGGTGGCAGTGCCGGGCGCGGCGGCGGCGACGTCGGTGAAGTCCGAGTCGACGCCGGCGACGGTGAGGCTGCCGAGCAGGCCGACCCCCGCCGTCCCCTGGAAGGTGAGGAAGGCGCGATAGTCGCCTGGCCCGAGCGTCTCGGTGGCGCTGAGGTTGCCGCCCAGCAGGCCGACGTCGAGCAGCGAGGCGGGGCCGGTACCGCTGACCGCGACCCACTGCGTGCCGTCGAAGCGCTGGACGACGACGGCATAGCCGCTGGCGACGCCGAGATCGAGCAGCGCGTCATAGGTGAAGACCGCATCGAGGCTGTGACC
>JBKBTU010000140.1:0-2776 GCA_046290715.1 Sphingomonas sp.
ACAAGGCGCCCGCGCTCTACGTACTGATGCCGATGCGCGTCTGAGGGACGGCGCCTCTCTCACTACCGTCATCCCCGCGAAGGCGGGGATCCATACCCTCTGCCGTCGCGGCTCCAGCCCCACACCGTCGCGCTTATGGATCCCCGCCTACGCGGGGATGACGGACGTAGGAGAGGGCCGCCTGCATCACGTGCTCCTGCGCACGCAGGGGCCCAGGGCCGCAAGCGTCACGCCCGCGCGGGAACACGGGAGGTTTCGGCGAAGCGTTTGTCGCGCAGAGGCGCAGAGGACGCAGAGACAGCGCGCGTCAGCGCGTCTCCTCCCGATCTGAGCGCATTCATAAGAAAGGCAGCCGCCGCGGCAATCGCCACACCTCCGCGCCTCCGCGGCTCCGCGCGAACATCCTCTTCGCGTCTTCGCGTCTTTGCGCGAAAAAAAGCCGCTAAGCCCCGCGTGCCGCCGCGATCGCCTTCTCGATCTCCTCGATCGGCAGCGCGCCCGACAGCACGCGGTCGCCGACCACCCAGCTCGGCGTGCCGTTCATGCCCAGCTTCGCCGCGGTCTGCATGTTCTTCGCGATCTCCGCGTCCACCGCCGCCGTGTCGATCGCGGCGAGCGACACGCCCGCCTTCGCCGCCGCCGCCTGGATCGACGCCTCGCTCACCGGACCACCGGCGTAGAGCGCATCGTGGAAGCCCTGGAACCTGCCCTGCTGCGCCGCCGCGAGGCTCGCGCGTGCCGCGACGCGGCTTTCGTCGGACAGGATCGGCAGGTCGCGATAGACGATGCGCAGCTTGGGGTCGCGCTTCAGCAGGTCCGCGATCAGCGGCAGCGAGGCGCGGCAATAGCCGCAATTGTAGTCGAAATATTCGACCAGCGTGACGTCGCCCTTGGGATTGCCCGCCCAGGCGCTGCCGAACGGCGTCTCGATCGCGCTGCGGTTGGCGGCGACCGCCTGGCCCGATTGCTGGTCCTGGAGGCGCTGCATCGCCTGCGGGATGATCTCGGGATGCGCGAGCACGTAATCGTGCACGACGCGCTCGATCCGCACGCGGTCGGCCGCGTCGGGCGCGGCGAAGCGGTCGTAGCTCCAGACGGCGCCGGCGCCGATCACGGCACCGAGACCTGCGATCAGCGGCAGGGTATAGCGGGTCACTTCTTCCGGTACTTCTTGGGGTTGTCGTCCATGTCGTTCTGCGCGGCCATGGCGATGTCCTGCGCGCGGATCCAGTCCGGCGTGTTGGCGGGGATGTTGGCGAGCGCATAGCGCGCGCTCTGCGCCGCGGTGCGATGGTCGCCCTGCATGCTTGCGCGCTCGGCGGTGGCGAGCGCGGCGCGCGCGGTGTCGCCGGTCAGTTCGTAGGCGGTGCCGAGCTGGTACCAGGCGAAGGGATTGTCGTCGTCGCGCCCGGTGGCGATGCGCAGCACGCGGATCGCCTCGGGATAGTTCGCCTTGTTCTCGGTCGCGATCAGCGCGTGGCCGAAGGTGGTGGCGATCAGCGGATTGTTGCGCGACCCCTCGGTCGCCGCGCGCAAGGGCGCAAGTGCGTCGGCGGGCTTGCCGGCCTCGAGCAGGATCTGGCCGCGGATCTCCTGGAAATAGGGATCGTCGGGCTTGGCCCTGACCAGCGCCAGCGATTCGGCGTCGGCCTTGTCGGGATAGCCCGCCTTGTGGAAGGCATAGGCGCGCGCATAATGGCCGTAGACGCTCGTGTCGGTCTCCGGATAATCCTTCAGCGTGCGGTCGGGGCTCATCACATAGCCCTCCAGCTTCGCCTTGACCCGGCGGAAGCGTTCCTCGAGCGCCGGGTCGGACGGCTTGTTCCACGCCGGCGACGCCTGGAGCACCGCCGACAGATGCTGGATGCGCTCGCCCGACAGCGGGTGCGTCTGCATGAAGGGGTCGATGTTCTCGACGCCGTAGCGATATTCCTGCTGCTGCAACACCTTGAAGAAGCTCAGCATGCCCTTGCCGGTCACGCCCGCGGCATTGAGGAAGCGCGCGCCCGCGGCGTCGGCGGAGGATTCCTGGGTGCGGCTGAACGAGAGGTACTTGCCCATCCCCGCCTGCTGGCCGAGCGCCATCAGCCCCGCGCCCGCCTCGCCCGCGCCCGCCGCCACCGCGGCGAGGCCGAGCACCATCGACAGCAGGGTGATGTTCATCGCCGGCTTGATGCCCGCATCCGCCAGCACGACGTGGCCGTCGGCGATATGGCCGAGTTCGTGCGCGATCACGCCCTGCACCTGGTTGGCGTTGGCGGCGGACTGGATCAGCCCCGAATGGACGTACACCGTCTGCCCGCCCGCGACGAAGGCGTTGATCGATTCGTCGTTGATCAGCACGACCTTGACGTCGCGCGGCGAGAGGCCGGCGGCCTTGACCAGCGGCACCGACATGTCGGCGAACATCGCCTCCGTCTCCGCATCGCGCAGGATCGACTGCGCCTGCGCCGGCTGCGCGGCGAGCAGGAGCGAGGCGGCGGCGACGGCGAGGAGGCGCTTCATGGCAGGCACCGGCCGAGCATAGGGGCGGGCAGGGGCACAGTCACGGGCAAAGCGGCGCACATGCGTTCGGGCGTAGGGGCCGGCGGGTGAACCGCGTTTGAACCCGTCAAATCCTCCCCGGCACGGGGAGTGGCGCCGCGAAGCGGTGACGGAGGGGTAGCCAAGCAGTGCGACCTCTCGCGGCGGGGGGGCGAGCCGGCGCGGCGGGGGGGGCCCCCCCGCCCCGGGGCCGCGGGTGGGAGCCCCGAGCCAAGCCCCGCGCCGCGGCCCG
>JBKBTU010000140.1:2786-6885 GCA_046290715.1 Sphingomonas sp.
CCCCTCCACCATGCTGCGCATGGTCCCCCTCCCCGTGCCGGGGAGGATTGATCCGCCTCACAGGCTGGCAACCGCGGCCGAACATGCTACACGCTGCCGCCAGTATCATGGCGTCCGAAGCTCCCCGCACCACCCGGTTCACCCTCTTCCGCGAGCGCGGTGGCCTCCGCGGGTTCGCGCGCCGCGCCTGGGGGCGCTGGTGGGTGAAGGGGCTGGCGATCCTCGCGCTGTTCGCAGCGATCGGCTATGCGATCCTGTGGGCGACGATCCTGCGCGCGCTGCCCTCGGTCGACCAGCTGCGCACCTACGAGCCGCCGCTGCCCACCAACGTGCGCGGCATCGACGGCACGCCGATCCAGTCCTACGCGCGCGAACGCCGCGTCGAGCTCTCCTTCGCCGAATATCCGCCGCTGCTGGTGCGCGCCTTCCTCGCCGCGGAGGACAAGACCTTCTTCGAACACCACGGCGTCGACTATCCCGGCCTCGGCGGCGCGGTGATCGACTACGTCCGCAAGTTCGGCAGCGGCCGCCGCGCCAAGGGCGGCTCGACGATTACGCAGCAGGTCGCAAAGAACCTGCTGATCGGCAACGAATATTCGCCGACGCGCAAGCTCAAGGAGGCGATCCTCGCCTATAAGATCGAGGATACGCTGACCAAGCCGCAGATCCTCGAACTCTACCTCAACCAGATCGCGCTGGGTCGCAACGCGTTCGGCGTCGAGGCGGCAAGCCACGCCTATTTCGACAAGGAGCTGGACGAGCTCGACCTCGCCCAGCTCGCCTATCTCGCGATCCTGCCGAAGGGGCCGTCGAACTACGATCCGGTCCGCCACGCGGATCGTGCGATGGCGCGCCGCAACTACGTGCTCGGCGAGATGCTGCGCAACGGCTTCATCACCCAGGCGCAGCACGACCAGGCAGTCGGCGAGCCGCTCGGCACCATCCTCCGGCGGACGCCCAAGTTCGAGCGCGTCGGAGGCTATTTCGTCGAGGAGGTGCGGCGCCAGCTGATCGACAAGTTCGGCGAGACCGATCGCGACGGGCCGTACAGCGTCTATGCGGGCGGCCTGTGGGTGCGCACCAGCCTCGACACGCGGTTGCAGGACCTCGCCGCGCAGGCGCTTCGGGATGGCCTGCTGCGCTACGATTCGGGCCGGGGCTGGGCGGGGCCGCTGCGCCGCGTCGAGATCGGTGACGATCCACTTGGGGGCGGCAACTGGCTGCAACCGTTGCTCAACACCAACATCGGCCTCGACTACAAGGACTGGCGCGCCGCCATCGTGATCGCGCGGGACGGCGATGCCTGGAGCCTCGGCTTCGCCGACGGTAAGACCGGCAACCTGCCGCGCTGGGGCGCACAGATGCCCGTTCGTGGGAAGGGCGGCACCGCCTTCGCCGCGCTGAAGCCCGGCGACATCGTCGCGGTCGCCCCCGCCGGCACCGATTTCGCCCTGCGCTCGGTGCCCAAGGTCTCCGGCGGCTTCGTCGTCGAGGAGCCGGCTACGGGGCGCGTCCTCGCGATGCAGGGCGGCTTCGACAGCCGCCTGCAGGCGTTCAACCGCGCGACGCAGGCGCTGCGCCAGCCGGGTTCGACGATCAAGCCGATCGTCTATTCCGCAGCCTTGGAAAACGGCATGACGCCCGCCTCGATCATCATCGACGGCCCGTTCTGCGTCTACCAGGGGGCGCGGCTCGGCAACAAATGCTTCCGCAACTTCGGCAACATGCGCGCCGCCGGCCCGCACACGATGCGCTGGGGCATCGAACAGTCGCGCAATCTGATGACGGTGCGCGCCGCCGCCACCACCGGCATGCCCAAGGTGGTCGACGTGATGAAGCGGATGGGGGTGGGCGACTATCAGCCCTATCTCGCCAATGCGTTGGGGGCCGGCGTCACCACCGTGTCGCGGATGGTCAATGCCTATGCGACGCTCGCCAACCAGGGCCGCGCGCACAACCCGACGCTGATCGACTTCGTCCAGGACCGCCACGGCAAGGTCATCCTGCCGGAAAACTGGCGCGCCTGCGACGGCTGCAACGCGCGCGACTGGAACGGCAAGGCGATGCCCCGCCCCGGCGACCGCACCCGCCAGGTGATCGACGCGATGACCGCCTACCAGATGGTGCACATCACCGAAGGCGTCATCCAGCGCGGCACCGCGGTCGTGCTGCGCGACCTCGACCGGCCGATGTTCGGCAAGACCGGCACCACCACCGGCCCGACCGACGTCTGGTTCGTCGGCGGCACGCCGCAGTTCATCGGCGGCCTCTACGTCGGCTACGACACGCCGACCAACCTCGGCGGCTATGCGCAGGGCGGTACCTTCGCCGCGCCGATCTTCAAGGAATTCGCGGTCAAGGCGTACGAGGGCATGGAGAAGATCCCGTTCCGCGCGCCCGCCGGCATCCGCATGGTCCGCATCGATCGGGCGAGCGGGCGGCCGGTCTACGGCACCTTCCCGACCGACACCGATCCCAAGGCCGCGGTGATCTGGGAAGCGTTCAAGCCGCAGAGCGAACCGCGCCGCGCGATCCGCCGCGGCCCGACGCCGGCCGCGACCGCGGCCGCAGCCGCCGCACCCCGCGCCATAGCCACCCCGCGCGACAGCGACTTCTTGCAAAAGGAAGGCGGAATCTACTAGCGCCGTCCCATATACGTCATGCCGGCGCAGGCTGGCATCTTTCGCCGCCATGCCCGCCGTGCGGCATGACGGACACTTTGGAGAATATACGATGCGCGCCGAAGCGCAGTCCCACGTCGACAGCATCAAAGAGGCGCTGGCGCTGCTCCGCCGGTTCCTCGATTGGGACCGTGCGCTCCGCCGTCTCGACGAACTGAACGCCCGCGTCGAGGATCAGGCGCTGTGGAACGACCCCAAGGCCGCGCAGGAGGTGATGCGCGAACGCCGCCGGCTGGACGAGGCGATCACCGCGACGCGCGCGATCCAGTCGGAACTCGACGACACCGTCGAGCTCATCGAGATGGCCGAGGCCGAGGGCGACACCGCGATGGAGGCGGAGGGCGTCGAGGCGCTGGCGGCGCTGGCCGCCAAGGCGGACCACGACAAGATCCAGGCGCTGCTCGCCGGCGAGGCCGATGCGAACGACACCTATATCGAGATCAATTCGGGCGCCGGCGGTACCGAAAGCCAGGATTGGGCGGGCATGCTCCAGCGCATGTACACGCGCTGGGCCGAACGGCGCGGCATGAAGGTCGAGCTGATCGACTATCACGCCGGCGAACAGGCGGGGATCAAGTCCGCGACGCTGCTGGTCAAGGGCGAGAACGCCTATGGCTATGCCAAGACCGAAAGCGGCGTGCACCGGCTGGTCCGCATCAGTCCCTATGACAGCGCCGCACGCCGCCACACCAGCTTCTCCAGCGTCTGGGTCTATCCGGTCATCGACGACAATATCGTCGTCGAATATAACGAGAGCGACCTGCGCATCGACACCTATCGCGCGTCCGGTGCCGGCGGCCAGCATATCAACACGACCGATTCCGCGGTGCGCATCACGCACATCCCGACCGGCATCGTCGTGCAGTGCCAGAACCAGCGTTCGCAGCACAAGAACAAGGCGGAGGCGTACAACCAGCTCCGCGCCCGGCTGTACGAGCGCGAACTCGCGATCCGCGAGCAGGCGGCCAACGCCGAAAACGCCACCAAGACCGACATCGGCTGGGGCCACCAGATCCGCAGCTACGTGCTCCAGCCGTACCAGCTGGTGAAGGACCTGCGCACCGGCGTCACCTCCACCGCACCGGGCGACGTGCTCGACGGCGCGCTCGACCCGTTCATGGCGGCGGCGCTGTCGCAGCGCGTCACCGGCGAGCAGGTCGAGGTGGAGGACGTCGATTGAGCCTGACGCGGTTCCTGACCCTCGCCGCCTGCGCCGGGCTGACGCTCGGGGCGAGTGCGTGCGACGGGTCCAAGCCGCTCATCAAGCGCGACGAGAAGGCGCCGCGCTTTCCCGCCGCGGATCGTCAGGTCGCGCATATCGTCTCGTCGCGCTGGTCGAACGAGGAGGCGCGCGACCGCCTCAACGAAGCGTCGGAGGTGATGAACAAGGCGGGCATCGCCCAGGGCATGACCGTCGC
>JBKBTU010000141.1:0-6865 GCA_046290715.1 Sphingomonas sp.
GGCGCTCGACAGCCAGAACAACCGCACGACGATTCGGCTGGCGAATCAGCGGTTCGGCGTACCGGTGAGCGACCAGACGTTCAAATGGAACGATCCACGGCGGACCAATGTGCGCTGATCGCACGGATTCTGACCGGCCATTCATCCAAGCGACAGGTTGGCTGGCCTAGAAGGGTCCTCGCGGATGTGGGGCGTCCGGGATTTTTCCCCCTGTTGCCCGGATGATATGAACCACTTCCCGCCTGCGTGACGAACGCCAGGTCGGCCCTCGCTCCATGCCCCCGGAGCGGGGGCCATTCCGTTTCCGGGGCGCTCAATGGAAATCCCGCGACGGCGGCATGATCCGCACGTCGCGCGGGTGGCGCCCGCGGGGGTCCTGGCTGGCGATCGGCTTGGGACGGATGACCTCGTCGACCGGCAGCAGCGGCGTCTCCGCCCGATAGTCGGACGACAGCCGCCTCAGCTCGCCGGTGCGGTCATGGGCCTTGACCGTCATCAGGTGGACGACGCCCTCCTCGCTGCGCTGGATCACGCCCTCCAGCACCAGCAGCCGCGCCGCCATCACCGCGCGCCGGTTCGCCTCGAAATCGCGCGCCCACAGCAACGCGTTGGTGATCCCCGTCTCGTCCTCGATCGTCACGAAGATCGCATTGCCCTTGCCCGGCCGCTGGCGGACCAGCACCACGCCGGCGACGCGCGCGCGCCGCCCATCCCTGGCCCGCGACGCCTCGGCGCTCGACAGCACGCCCTCCGCCGCGAAGACGGGCCGCAGGAAGCGCATCGGATGATCCTTCAACGACAGGCGCGTCGTCTGGTAATCCGCCGCCACCTGCTCCGACAGCGGCATGGCGGGCAGGCGCGCGTCCGCCTCCTGCCCGAGCTCCGGCGCCTCCGCGGCGGCGAACAGCGCGAGCTGCTTGGGCGGCGTGCGGCGGACCTCCCACAGCGCGTCCCGCCGCGGCAGCGCGATCGAGCCGAACGCATCGGCGTCGGCGAGCAGGTTGAGCCCGCGCGTCGGCAATCCGGCACGCGCCGCCACCGCCTCGACGGTCGCGAACGGCGTCTCGCCTCGCGCTGCGACCAGGTCGGTCGCCCATGCTTCCCGAAAGCCGTCGATCTGGCGGAAGCCCAATCGGATCGCGAGGCTGCCGTCGTCGAGCGGTTCGAGCGCATTGTCCCAGACGCTCGCGTTGACGTCGACCGCGCGCACGACGACGCCATGGTCGCGCGCGTCCTGCACCAATTGCGCGGGCGCATAGAATCCCATCGGCTGCGAATTGAGGATCGCGCAGCCGAACACGGCGGGGTGGAAGCATTTGATCCACGACGACACATAGACCAGCCGCGCGAAGGAGAGGGCGTGGCTTTCGGGAAAGCCGTAGCTGCCGAACCCCTCGATCTGCTTGTAGCACCGTTCGGCGAAGTCGCGCTGATAGCCGCGGCGGACCATGCCGCCGATCAGCTTCTCCTCGAAATTGTCCATGCCGCCGACGTTGCGGAACGTCGCCATCGCCCGGCGCAGCTGGTTCGCCTCGCCGGGGGTAAACCCTGCGGCGACGATCGCGAGCTTCATCGCCTGTTCCTGGAACAGCGGCACGCCATAGGTCTCCTTGAGCAGGGTGCGCAGCTCGTCGGCGGGTCCGAAGGCGGGATCGGGGGAGGGGAAGTCGACCACCTCCTTGCCCGCGCGCCGCCGCAGATAGGGATGCACCATGTCGCCCTCGATCGGCCCCGGCCGCACGATCGCGACCTGCACGACCAAGTCGTAGAGTTTCCTGGGCCGCAGCCGCGGCAGCATGTTGATCTGTGCGCGGCTCTCGACCTGGAATACGCCGATGCTGTCGCCCTTGCACAGCATCGCATAGACATCGGGATGCTCGTCGTTGGCGATGCTCTCGAGCGCGTGGTCGCCGAGATCGTGCGTTCGCATCAGGTCGAACGCCTTGCGGATGCAGGTCAGCATGCCCAGTGCCAGCACGTCGACCTTCATCAGCCCCAGGCAGTCGATGTCGTCCTTGTCCCATTCGATGAAGGTCCGGTCCTTCATCGCTCCGTTATGGATCGGCACCGTCTCGTCGAACCGGTTCTGGGTCAGCACATAGCCGCCGACATGCTGTGACAGGTGGCGGGGGAATTCGAGCAGCTGCGCCACCACGTCGGACAAGCGGGCGATCTCGGGCACGGTGACGTCATAGCCGTTCTGGCTGAGATGCTTGTCTTCCAGCCGGTTGGCGAAGCTGCCCCAGATCGTGCTGGTCAGGCGCTGGGTCACGTCTTCCGACAGGCCGAGCACTTTGCCGACCTCTCGCACCGCGCTGCGCGGGCGATAGTGGATCACCGTCGCCGCGATCGCCGCGCGATGGCGGCCGTAGCGCGCGTAGATATACTGCATCACCTCCTCGCGCCGCTCGTGCTCGAAGTCGACATCGATATCGGGCGGCTCGTCCCGTTCGGCGGACACGAAGCGCGAGAAGAGCAGGTCGTAGCGCATCGGATCGACCGAGGTGATGCCGAGCACGTAGCAGACCGCCGAATTGGCCGCGGATCCGCGCCCCTGGCACAGGATCGGCGGATCGGCCGTGCGGGCGAAGCGGACAATGTCGTATACGGTCAGGAAATAATGGGCGTACCCGCGCTCACTGATGAGCACGAATTCCTCCTGCAACAGTCTCAGCAGCTTGTCGGGAACGTAGCCGTCGTAGCGGTCGATCGCGCTCTGCCAGGCGAGATGCTCCAGCCACGCCTGTGCCTGCCATCCGGCGGGGACCGGTTCGTGTGGATATTCGTAGCGAAGCTGGTCGAGGCTGAAGCCGATCCGGTCGAGCAGGCGCAGGCTTTCCGCGACCGCGTCCGGCCAGTCGGCGAACAGGCGTATCATTTCGGACGACGGCTTCAGGTGCCGTTCGGCATTGGCCGCGAGCAGGCGTCCGGCGCCGGCCACGGTGCGACCTTCGCGGATGCAGGTGACGACGTCGTGCAGCGGTCGTGCGTCGGGATGCGCATATAGCGCATCGGTGGTCGCGAGCAGCGGAACGCCTGCCAGCGCGGCAATGCGGGCATGCTGCGCCAGCCGCCGCCGGTCCCGTCCTCCGCGCGGCATCGTCACGCCGAGCCAGATGCGCCCCGGTGCCATCGCGGCGAGCAGCGGCAGCGTCGCGGCCAGGCCGGGATCGCCACGCATCGGGGGCAGCATCGCGTCGGGCATCGGCTCGGCGGGCGTAGCGCTGCTGTCCGGCAGCGCGATCAGCAACAGGTCCTCGCAATGCCGCGCGAGGTCGCCCAGCCCCAGGATGCAGCCGCCCTTCACCGCCCGCCGATTCCCCACCGTCAGCAGCCGCGTCAGCCGTCCCCAGCCGTGCCGGGTCGCAGGATAGGCGACGATATCCGGCGTGCCGTCGGCAAAGACCAGCCGCGCGCCCACCACCAGCCTAAAGCCGAGCGGCGGCAATGCGGCGCCAAGCAGTCCCCGCTCGGCGCGTTGCAACGCATCATGGGCGCGCACCACGCCGGCGACCGTATTGCGGTCGGCGATTCCGATGGCGGCCAGCTTCAGCTCCACCGCGCGCGCCACCATGTCGCTCGGGTGGCTCGCGCCATGCAGGAAGGAGAAGTTGGTCGCCGCCACCAGTTCGGCAAAGGGTGGCGGATCGGTCACGCGAACAGCCCGTGCAGGTACCACCGCGGATGGTCGCGCTCATCGTGAAGGCCGTGGCGAAAGATCCAGAATCGGCGGCCGCGGCGATCCTCGACCCGATAGTAATCTCGCGTTGGGATGGCCGCATCGTGGCGGCGCCACCATTCGCCCGCGATCCGCTCCGGCCCCTCCGCCCTTGCCACCTCGTGCACCTGCCGCCGCCAGCGGAAGCGGTGCGGCGGCCCGTCGGGCACCTCGGCCATGATGCTCTCGATCGGCTGCGGCGGATCGAACAGATAGATCGGGCGGAGCGGTGGTTCGCCCGCTTCGGCCTCCCGCCAGGCGGTAGCGTTGGCCGGCGCGGTCGCGGTGGCAGGCAGCATCAGCTCGGCCTGTTCGGGGATATGGCTGTCGCGCGGCGCGAATCGCCGCACCCGGCCGCGCCCCAGCCGAGTCGACAATTGGTCGACCAGCTGCTCGACCTGCCCGCGCTTCGCCGCGCCGCCTTCCAGCCGCAGCTGCGCCGCATCAAGCCGCTCGGCGAGCGCTACGTCGAGCCGTATCAGGTCGTAGCCGTAGCCGGGGTCGAGCGGGTCGGCGAGGCTGTCGATCCGCTCGGCGAACAGCCGCATCAGCAGCGCGACGTCGCGCGTCGGCTGCCCCGTCTCGACGCGCAGCGACTGGACGTGGCCATCGGCGCGGAACAGCCGAGCCTCCCACCGCCGCCCGCCCTGATGACGCGTCTCCAGCGTTCGGCCGGCTTCTTCGGCCAGCTCCTCCAGCACGTCGAGCGCATAATCGGACCGTGCGATCGGCTCGGCGAAGCGGCGCTCGACCGCGATGGGGGCCACCGCCACGCGCGGCCGAATCGGCGCCCGGTCGTCGCCCGCCAGCCGCCGCACCGCACTCGCCGCCTCCTCTCCAAAGCGTGCGGCGATGCCGGCGATCGGCCGCGCCATGACGTCGCCCACCGTCTTCAACCCGGCGCGGGTCAGCGCCACCGTCGCATCCGCATCCAGCCCCAGCGCCGCCACCGGCAGGCGTTTCACCGCGCGCGTCTCGTCGGGGGCAGGCGCGCCGGCATAGCGGGCGAGCGCCTGCGCGATCTCCGGCGTACCACCGAAGGCATGGCGGGCGCGGATGCCGCGGCGTGCCATCCGCGCCTCCACATCCGCCGCCAGCGGCCGCTCGCCGTCGAACGCATGCGTGCAGCCGGCGACGTCGATCACGAGGGCATCGGGCGGTGCCAGCGCCACCGTCGGGCTGTAGCGCGCGCAGCCGTCCGCCAGCCGCTCCAGCCAGTCCAGGTCGGCATGCGGATCGGCCGGGAACACCTCGAGCTCCGGCACCCGCGCCCGCGCATCGGCGAGCGTCAGCCCCGGTTCGAGCCCGGCGCGCGCCGCGGCGAGATCGGTCGCCGTCAGCCGTATCGCCTGGCCGACCGTCTCGACGAAGGCGACCGGCGCCTCACCGCCGCGCACGAACAGGTGCGGCCGGGTGGCGCGCAGCCGGTCGATCGGCAGCCACGGAAAGACCAGCGCCAGATAGCGGCGCTCCACGGAAACTCTTGGCATTGCGATCCCACTCCACGCGCCAACGGCCGCCTGCGCGGCCGCCCCGCTGGCGCAAGCATTCGACGTCATAGGCGGGGACGCCGGGGGCACCCGCGCCCAGTCCCTGATCCAGCGCGGTCGATACCGCGGCTGCCACCGCCCAGCGCGTCGCCGCGGCACTGGGGGCCGGCTGCGCACCGATGCGCAGCGACACCACGGTCACGCCCGACGCCTCCGCCGCCAGCATCAGCCGCCGCGTCGCGGTGAGGTCGAACCCCGGTGCTCGCCCGATGCTCTCGACCAGCACGCAGCCCAGCCCTGCGCAGCGCGCCGCATCCGCCGCCGCGCGCAGCAGCGCGGGCTCGTCCGCGACGATGCCGAGCAACAGCGAATCGGCGGGCAGGCCCAATTCGATCAGGCCGCTGGCGTGAAGGCGGCCCTGCGAGCGCTCGCACGCCTCGGTGCGCAGCCACAGCAGCGGCAGGGCGCCCGCAGCAAGCGCGTTGGCGATGCCGAAACCGGCCCCGCTCGCCCCGTCCTCGTCGTGGAGCGCGTAGATGTCATGAAGTTGCGCCTTGGCGAATCCCGCCGTCAGCCAGGCATCCGCCGCCGCACCCGAGGCTTGCGCAACCCCGGTGCCGGCGGCAATGCCCCGTAGCCGGGCGATCAAGGCGGACGAGTCGCTCACGCATGTTCTTGTAATGTTCTGCATATCGAGTCGCCAAGCCCCAATCTTCGTGCAATTTTCGCAATGGGGGTTGCAGCCCCCTAAGGGCGCTGCTAGTGGCGCGCCTCACCCAGCCGGTTCGCCGGTTCAGGCGCCAGAGCGGGCGTAGCTCAGGGGTAGAGCACAACCTTGCCAAGGTTGGGGTCGAGGGTTCGAATCCCTTCGCCCGCTCCAGTTTCAGCGACCGTGTCGCTGGTGTCCCTGACGGGGAACCAACCATTTCCCTCAGCCATGTTGATCGGGTCGCCCCATTCTGGGATTGGTCGCGTCATCAGCTGACGCCATCGTGGCCAGGCTGACGTGTCCGTCATTCGCGACCGGAGCATTGCGAGCATGGCCAATTCGTCGAACGTCATCGTCGTGCGCACGCTTGCCGAGCGGGTGTTCGAGGTCGTCCGCGAACAGATCGTCATCGGTCGCCTGGCCGGGAGCACACCGATCCGCCAGGATGCACTCGCCGCGGAACTCGGCGTCAGCAAGATCCCGCTGCGCGAGGCGCTTGGGCGGCTCGAGCAGGAGGGCCTGCTCATGAGCCAGGCGAACCGCGGCTATTTCGTGCGGCCGATGTCCGCCGAGCAGGCGGCGGAAATCTATGCGCTGCGGGGCAGCATCGAACCCGCGGCGGCGGCCCATGCGGCGGCGACAGCCGATGGTCCGGCGCGCGAGGCTGCGATCGCGGCGTTCGAACGGCTCGATGGCGCGGTGCACGGCAACCTCGGCGAGGTCGCGGTGCGCCATCGCGAATTCCACATCGCGCTGGTCCGCCCGGGCGGCCGCCTGCTGACCACGCAATTGGTCGAGCGGCTGTCGATCCTCGCCGAACGCTATGTCGTCGCCCATCTGATGCCGGCCGGCAGGGAATCGCGCGCGCACCGCGAGCATCGCGACCTGCTCGATGCCTGGATGGCGCGCGACGGTGCAGCGCTCGAGACGCTGCTGTCGCAGCACATC
>JBKBTU010000142.1:0-6864 GCA_046290715.1 Sphingomonas sp.
GAGCCGGCCGATCATCCGCGGCATGGATGCGACGCGCGTGCGCATCCTGGAGGACGGGACGAGCAGTTCCGACGTGTCCGACATCGGCCCCGACCATGGCATGCCGATCGACCCGCTCGCCGCGCGCAGCATCGAGGTGGTGCGCGGCGCCGGGACTTTGCGCTACGGCAGCCAGGCGATCGGCGGCGTCGTCAACGTGCTCAACGACCGCGTGCCGACGCGACTGTCCGACAAACCCTTTTCGGGCGAGCTCAACGGCACCTACGGCACGGTGTCGGACCTGTACCAGGGCGCCGCGCTGGTCGATGCGACCGTGGGCGACCTGGCGCTGCACGCCGACGGCTTCGGCCGCCACGCCGGCGATTACGACACGCCGCTGGGCGTCCAGCAGAACAGCTTCTTCAAGGGCTATGGCGGCTCGGTCGGCGGCTCCTATTTCTTCGGCGGCGACAAGGACAGCCATGTCGGCGCGGCGATCACGCAGTACGACGCGCAATACGGCATCCCCAGCGACACGACCTATATCGACATGCGCCAGACCAAGGTGATGACGCGATCGGCGTTCGCGCTGGGATCGGGACTGCTCAAGTCGCTCAGCCTCGACGGCAGCTATGCGAACTACAGCCACGACGAAAAGGAACCGGACGGCACGATCGATACCACCTTCCGCAACAAGGAGTATAACGGCCGCGCCGAGCTGCTGACCAACCGCATCGGCTTCATCGACAATGCCGCGCTCGGCGTCGAATACCAGCATCGCGACTTCTCCGCGATCGGCGCGGACAGTTCGTACCTGTTCCCCGCGACGATGGAGAGCATCGCCGGCTACCTGTTCACCGACACCAGGATCGCCGGGCCGCTGCACGTCGAGGCCTCGGGGCGGATCGAGCAGGTCCATCTGAACGGCACGCCCGCGTCCGACGTCGCCGCCGCACCGCGCTACACGCCGCTGAGCGGCGCGATCGGCGCGCTGTACACGCTCAGTCCGGCGGTGAAGATCGGCGTCACCTTCTCGAGCACCGGCCGCGCGCCGGCGCTGACCGAACTGTTCGCGCGCGGCGGCCACGACGGCCCCAACACCTTCGAGACGGGCGATCCCGCGCTCCGGATCGAGCGCGCCAATTCACTGGAGGGGACGCTGCGCGTGCGATCGGGCGGCTTCCGCTTCGACGGCAGCGTCTACAGCTCGTGGTTCAAGAACTATATCTACGGCGACCTCACCGGCCGCTATTGCAGCGACGATGGCGACTGCCAGGCGGGCCAGGACGACGACCACGACCTGCGCGAGCTCAACTACCGTCAGCAGGGCGCGCATTTCCGCGGGGTGGAGGGCGAGGCGAGCTACGACCTCGTCCGCACCACGCATGGCGTCTATCGCTTCAACCTGCTCGCCGATTACACCCGCGCGACGCTGGACGACGGCAGCAACGTGCCGCGCATCCCGCCCTATCGGGTCGGCGGCGGGCTCAACTGGAGCGGCGACCGGCTCGATGCGGGGTTCAACCTGCTCTACGCCGGGCGGCAGGACAAGCCGGGCATGTTCGACACGGCGACGCCGGGCTACGTCTCGCTCGACGGACAGCTCGCGGTGCGGCCGTTCAGCGCGCACCCCAACATGGAGATCGCCCTCGTCGGCCAGAACCTGACCGACGACGTCCAGCGCCTGTCGACCGCGCTCAACAAGGACGAGGTGGTGATGCCCGGCCGCCGGCTGATGGCGACCCTGCGCATCGCGACGAACTGACGGACGATTGCCCCACGCCGCCCCGGTCCGCCGGGCCGGCGTGGGAGCCTTTCAAGCGCCGATGCCGAGTGCGGTGCGCAGGAAGGCGTCGCTCTTCCCGAGCATATCAGCACGCACGTCCGAGTCGTCGAGCTGGTGCGTCAGCCCCTTATATTCGACGAAGCGCACCTGCTTGCCGGCACCGCGCAGCTTGCCGTCCATCAGCCGCGATTCGCCGACCCCCACGTTCTGGTCGAGATCGCCGTGGAACAGCAGGACCGGTGCCTTGATCCGGTCGGCGTTCTGCGCGGGCGATCCGGCGCGGACGTGCTCGCCATGCCCGATGAAGGCGTCGACCAGCCGGTAGTCGGTGAAGTCGCGATGCTCGGTGCGCAGCGTCTCGAGGTCCGTGACCGGCGCGACGGCGACGATCGCCTTGAACAGGTCGGGATCGAGCACCGCAGATTGAAGGGCGGCATATCCGCCGTAGGACCAGCCGAAGATGGCGAGCTTGCCCGGTGCGGCGATCCCCGACGACAACAGATAGCGTCCGGCGTCGTTGACGTCGCCGATCGCAACGCGCCACGACTGGAAGCCGTTCTTTTGGAACCAGTCGGAGCCGTAGCCGGTCGAGCCGCGGAAGTTGGGCTGGAGCACCGCATAGCCTCGGCTGGCGAAGAATTGCGGCAGCCAGTCGAAGCCCCATTCGTCGCGATAGCCGGGGCCCCCGTGCGGTAGCACGATCGCGGGCAGCCCCTTGTCCGGGCCGCCCGGCGGCAGCGTCAGATAGCCGGGGATCATCGTGCCGTCCGCCGCCTTGAAGGTGATCGCCTTGACCGGAGACAGGGCCTTGCCCTCCAGGTCGGGCCGAACCGGCAGGATCGGCGAGAGTTTGCGTGCGGTGCGGTCGAACAGGTAGAAGCGGCCGGGATCCACGTCGCTGCCCGCGAACAGCACCAGCTTCTGCTCGTCGGCGGTCGCATCGACGATGTTGACGATCGGCTGTTTAGGCAGCGCCTTGCTGAGCGAGCCGGCGATCGCCTTCAGCGCGGCGTCGAAGATCACCACCTGCCGCCGATCGGTGGCGAAGCTCGCGCCGACGACGCGCTGCTGCCGGCCAATGCGGACGAGGCCGTCGACGTCGACGTTCGGATTGTCGAGCACCAGCTCGCGCTTCAGGCTGCCGTCGAGCGAGACCTTGTAGAGCGCGTTGCGCCCGCCCTGTGCGTCGAAGCCGTAGGCGACGTTGAGATCGCGATCGACCGCCCAGGGATCGAAGCCCGTGTCGGTCCCCGTGCCGTTCGACGTGACGACGGACAGCGGCTGCCAGCCGCGCTCGCCCGGCTTCCGGTAGAGATAGGTCGTCTTGCCGGTCAGCATGCCGCTGTCCGCCGCGCCGGCGACGCCCATGATGCGGACGGTGCCGTGGCCGTCGGTGATATATTGATCGGCATGGCCGTTCGGCCGCTCCACCGGCTGGCGGCGCAGCGTAGTGGTGTCGACGCGCTCGACGCCGAGGCCGGCGACGGTGGCGGCGAGCAGCGTCCCCGTCTGCTGCTGCGTCCCGTAGGCGCGCGTCATCAGCACCGATCCGCCGGCGCCGTCGTCGCCTAGCAGATCGATCACCCCGCCGCCGAACTGCGCCGGCCCGTAGACGCTGTCGCGCGTCTCGCCGCTCAGCTGCTTGAGGTCGCTGCCGTCGGCGTTGAGCGACACGACGCGGCTGAACCCCAGCCGCGTGCCGTTCTGCATCATCAACGTCGAGATGTTGCAGATCAGCCGCTTCGGCGTCGACCAGTTGCACGAGGAGATCTGGTCGGGCCGTCCGGTCGCGCTGAGCACGGTCGACGGCCGGGTGCCGCCGACGATGTCGAACACGAATACCGCACTGCCCGCCCCCGCGATCGCGCGCACCATCGCGAGCTGCGTCCCGTCGGGCGAGATGCTCACCTGCCGTACGTCCTCGCGCATCCCGAACGCCTTGGCCGCATCCTGCGCCGTCTGCGCGCTCGCGGCGTTCGCCAACACTGCCGCGAAACCCGCGAGCATCATCGTCCTGTGCATCTTAACGTCCCCCAACCGTATCGCCATAGCTTATGGCGATACGGCGCTGGTTTCCAGATGCGCTCGCCAACGTCCTCGGCCTGGCATCAAGGCGTTCGGGCAATTGCGGATCTCGGCGACGGCAGTTCAGGCGATCGGATTGCTTCCTGCAGGACGCGCGATATCCCCGTGCCGTCGGAGGAGGCAAAGCGAAAACGTGCTGGCATCAATCCTTGTTCTGATGGCGCAGGCCGGCGACCCTGCAATGGCGCCCGCCCCACCAGCCACGTGGGGAATCGACTACGGCAAGGATCGATGCGTCATCACGCGCGCCTTCGACAGCACCGGCGGTCGCACCGTTCTGGCGATCGATGCCGACCCCGTAACCGGAACCGGCAGCCTGGTATTGCTCGGTCACGCCGTTGCGCAACGCAATACGTTCGGAGCGGCGACGATCGCGATCATGCCGGAGGGGGCGAAGCTGCCGGTGCGCTGGGTCGGCCTACGCAGCCCCGACGGCACGGCCGGAATAAAGATATGGTTGGACGAGGCGAGCTGGAGGCGGATGTCCATCGCCACGTCAGCGACGATCAACGGCTTCGGTCCCTCGCCGGTCGTTCTTCCCATCGCGGGACTCGATCGGGCGGTGCAGGCCGCGCGTACCTGTGGGCGGACCCTACTGAAGGGCTGGGGCGCCGACCCGGATGCAATGATCGGATCGGATGCGGCCAGGCATCCGATCGATTGGATCGGCCCGCAGGATTATCCTGTCGACGCCCTGCGTGCCAACGCGCAGGGCACGGCGCGGACGATCACCACCGTCGATGCGGCGGGAAAGCCGACTGGCTGCCGCACGGTGGTGAGCTCAGGCGTTCCCTCGCTCGATGCGGCATCATGCCGGGCGATCCTGTCGCGCGGCGTGTTTGCCCCCTCGGCGCAGGCAGTCCGATATTATTATCGGCAGGTGACCTGGGCGATCCCCTATCCGTGATACCCGCACGCACACCAAGCCATCTGTCTTACCGTCCTAATACGGACCGTTGCGTGGCGCCGCGGCCTCCTCTACCGCTGGCGGGGACGAGAAGGAGCATCGCGTGAAGCTGGTTCGGGGCGCATGGAAGCTGCTGGTGGCGATCAAGGACGGGCTCGTCCTGCTCGCGATGCTGCTGTTCTTCGGGCTGCTGTTCGCAGCGCTCAACGCGCGGCCGGGGACCAAGGCGATCCCGACCGGTGCGCTGGTGCTCGACCTCAAGGGGACGATCGTCGAACAGCCCGAGGAGCAGGCGCCGTTCGCTGCGCTCTCCGGCCAGGCGATGCCGCGCCAGTATCGCCTGCGCGACGTGCTGCGCGCGATCGACGACGCGCGTAGCGACGACCGGGTGAAGGCGCTGGTGCTCGATCTCGACAGCTTCGGCGGCGGCTATCCCGCGACGCTCAACGAGGTCGGCGAGGCGATCCGCCGCTTCCGCGACACCAGAAAGCCGGTGCTCGCCTATGCCACCGCCTATACCGACGCGGGCTATCGGCTGGCGGCGAACGCGAGCGAGATCTGGGTCCATCCGCTCGGCGGTGCGCTGTTCACCGGGCCGGGCGGCAGCCAGCTCTATTACAAGGGGCTGATCGACAAGCTGGGCGTCACCACCCACGTCTATCGCGTCGGCCGCTTCAAGAGCTTCGTCGAACCCTATACGCGCGCCGACCAGAGCCCGGACGCGCGCATGGCCAACCAGCAGCTGCTCGGCGCGCTCTTCGGCCAGTGGCAGGAATCGATCGCCAAGGCGCGACCCAAGGCACAGGTGGCGCAGTTCCTCAGCCAGCCGGGCAGACTGATCCTGGCGGCGAACGGCGACATCGCGCAGGCGAACAAGGCCGCTGGGATCGTCGATACGCTCGGCGACCGCACCGCCTTCGGCCGGCGCGTCGCCGCGCTGGTCGGCAGCGATGCCAAGAAGCCGGCGGGCAACTTCACCACGATCCGCTACGACGACTGGATCGCGGCGCATCCGCTGCCGACCGCGGGCGACAGCATCGGCGTGGTGACGATCGCGGGCGACATCGTCGACGGCGAAGGCGGCCCCGGCAGCGCGCACGGCGACACGATCGCCAAGCTGATCCTGGGTGGCCTCGCCAAGAAGGACCTCAAGGCGCTGGTCGTGCGCGTCGATTCGCCGGGCGGTTCGGTGCTCGCGTCCGAACGCATCCGCCTCGCGATCCTCGAGGCCAAGAAGAAGGGGCTGCCGATCGTCGTCTCGATGGGCGGGCTCGCCGCGTCGGGCGGCTATTGGGTATCGACGCCGGGTGACGTGATCTTCGCCGAGCCGGGCACGATCACCGGGTCGATCGGCATCTTCGGCATCATCCCGACCTTCGAGAAGACGCTCGCCAAGATCGGCATCACCACCGACGGGGTGAAGGCGACGCCGCTGTCGGGCCAGCCCGACGTCCTCGCCGGCACCACGCCCGAGCTCGACGCGATCCTGCAAAGCGGGATCGAGAACGGCTATCGCCAGTTCATCGGCCGCGTCGCCGCCTCGCGCCGGATGACGCCCGAGCGGGTGAACGCGATCGCACAGGGCCGGGTGTGGGACGGCGGCACCGCGCGGCAGCTGAAGCTGGTCGATCGCTTCGGCGGATTGCAGGACGCGATTGCCGAGGCGGCGAAGCGCGCCAAGCTGGACCCCGCCAAGGTGCATGCCGACTATCTCGAAAAGGCACCGGGCTTCGCCGCGCAGATCGCGCAGAGCTTCGGCCGCAAGGACGACGACGACGATGCCGGCGCGGATGCCGCGGGCGGCGACGTGTTCGCGCGGATCGCGGCGGAACGGCGCGGGCTGCTCGCGCAGGCGCTGGGCGACGTCAAGCGCCTCGCGCAGGCCGGATCGGTGCAGGCGCGCTGCCTGGAATGCGGCGGGCTGGGGCCGAGCGACACCGCGAGCGGCGATGCGCGGCTGCTCGACCTGATCCTCGCCCGCGTCGGCCTGACCGGGGGGCTGTGACGGTGACCGCGCTGCGCGCCGCGGTGCCGGAGGACGCGGCGGCGATCGCCGCCATCTACGCGCCGCACGTGCTGGCCGGAACGGTGTCGTTCGAGACCGAGG
>JBKBTU010000143.1:0-6837 GCA_046290715.1 Sphingomonas sp.
GATGCTTGCGCGCGCTGTGCGAGCGTGCGCCCGCCGAACCCCATCGCGAGGCAACCGGAAGCCTTCGCCGTTGCGATCTGCGAGCGACCGGTCGATGCGCCGTCCTGGCGCTTCAACACGATCGGGTGACCCCCCGCGTCCAGCACGACGACGCTGAGCGGTTGCAGACCGCGACCGTGCGCCTCGTTCAGCACAGCCACGCCAATCGCCTCCGCCAGGGTCAAGGTCAGAACTGTCGGAAGCGCATCCCCCGTTCCATGGTCGCTCATCGTGCAAGGCCTAGCGTTCGGTCGGCCCGGCGGGCTGATATCGCAAAGGTCTAGCCCGGCCTTTCCGATTACTGAACGTGTAAGTCTTTATGTATTTTGCGTACTTTTGGTAATGGATGCGCGCCGCTGGCACCCCGCGGCGGTCGAAATCATGGAACGCCGGCAGCCCGCCCGAACTACCGCTTCGCTCGACCGGCGCGCCCTATCGCGGGATCAACGTCCTGATCGTGTGGGTAGTGGCGACGACCAAGGGCTATGCGGAGGGGTCAGGACCAATGACGGGCCGTGATCCGATGCAGGCTCCGCGAGGAGACCGGGATGAGCGACCTTTTCCGCTGACGGACGGGCACATCGCGCGGCCGCGGCCGTTCTTTCCCAAGAGCCATGGTAAGCCCCGGATGGACGACCGGCGGGTGCCGAGCGGCTACCGCGATGGAAAGCGAGGCGATGAAAGCAAAAACCCCGCTAAGCCGTTGGCCTAGCGGGGCTTTCGATGGTGGGCGTGGCAAGGATTGAACTTGCGACCCCTGCGATGTCAACACAGTGCTCTACCACTGAGCTACACGCCCGCCGGAGGTGGGCCATTAGCCGGGCTTTTCAGGCCATGCAAGCGGTCAATTGCCGCTGCGATCAATTGAGCCCGCTGGCGCTGCCCATCTCGAACACGCGGTCGACTTCGGCGACGAGGTCGCGCAGGTGGAAGGGCTTGGACAGGACGCGCGCGTTGGGCATTTCGCGTCCCGCCTTCAGCGTCACCGCGGCGAAGCCGGTGATGAACATCACGCGCAGGCCCGGCACCATCTCGGCGGCGCGGCGGGCGAGCTCGATGCCGTCCATCTCGGGCATCACGATATCGGTGAGCAACAGGTCGAACCGCTCGCTCTCGAGCAGCGGGATCGCCGCGGTGCCGCGATCGACCGCCGAGACGGCATAGCCCGCCCGCTCCAGCGCCCGCGTCAGATATTCGCGCATCACCGTATCGTCTTCGGCCAGCAGGATTCGGATCATCGCCTCGTCGGTCCCCATGTCGCAGGCGTCGACTTATGACGGGCAGGGGTAAAGAATTCCAGCGCACCGCGCGGCGAAAACGGCTAAGCCGTGCCACGAATGGACGCTTGGTTCGACCGGATCGACGGCGCGGGGCCGGACGGCATGCCGCACAGTCCCCCCCATAGCCCGGTGGTGCTGTCGGTGCCGCACGCCGGACGCGACTATCCGCTGGCGCTGCGCGCGGCGTTGCGCCTGCCCGCGGCGGCGCTGGTCGTGCTCGAGGACCGCTACGTCGACTGCGTCGCGGAGGCGGTGCGCGGCCATCGCACGATGCTGGTGCAGCGCGTGGCCCGCGCCTGGATCGACCTCAACCGCGCCGAGACCGAACGCGACCCCAAGGTCGACGAGGGCGCGCGGCCGCAGGCGCAGCCGGCACCCTCGGCGAAGCTGCGCAGCGGCCTGGGCCTCGTCCCGCGCCGGGCGGGCGCGGCGGGCGACCTGTGGCGGCGGCGGTTCAGCGACGCGGAGGTGCTCGCCCGGATCGAGCACGCGCACCGCCCCTATCATGCCGCGCTCGCCGCCGCGCTCGCCGCGGCGCGGGCGCGGTTCGGCATCGCGGTGTTGCTCGACCTGCATTCGATGCCCCCGGTCGGCGACCATGCGCAGCTGGTGATCGGCGACCGCTTCGGCCGCTCGGCAGCGGGTCGCTTCGTCGCGCGGCTGGAGGCGGCGGCGGCGGACGGCGGCCTCCGCACCGCGCTCAACACGCCATATGCCGGCGGCCATATCCTCGAGCGCCATGCCGCGCCCGCTGCGGGCATCCACGCGATCCAGATCGAGATCGATCGCACGCTCTACCTCGACCACCGGCTCGACCGCCCCGGCCCCGGCATGGCGCGCACGATCGCGGCGCTGCGCCGCCTGATCGACGCGGTGGAGGACGAGGCGCTGTCCGCCCCGACGTTCGCCTTCGCCGCCGAGTAAAAAAAACCACCCCGTGCTGGAAGCACGAGGTGGCCAAGGTTCAGGGAGGAGATACGCCCGAAGGCGTATCATACGGCCTCGCGAAAGGGGGGACACGACGCCGTACGGGATACAAAATAGGTGAGCGGGCCTTTGGTTCAACCCCCGCCCCGCCGAAGGTCGATTTTTCTGACTCTCACCGCCGCAGCGCGGGCGCGATCCGCGTCAGAACGGTGTCGCGCAGGATGAGATGGTGGCGCAACGCCGCCGCGACGTGCAGCACGACCAGCGCCGCCATCAGCCAGCCGAGTACCCCGTGCGCATCGTGGCCGAGATCGGCGAGCCCCGTGTCGACCGGCAGCGTCGGGATGGGGAACAGCCCGAACCACGTCATCGGCCGCTGCGGGCCGGGGCCGGAGACCATCGCCCAGCCGGTCAGCGGCATGGCGATCATCAGCAGATAGAGCGTCCAGTGGGTGGCGTGGGCGACGCCCTTTTCCCATCCGGGCGTCCCCGCGGGGAGCGCGGGCGGGCGGTGCGCCAGCCGCCAGGCGATACGGCCGGCGGTGAGCACCAGCACGGTGACGCCGATCGCCTTGTGCGCGCCCATCAGCGCGCGGAGGGCGGGAATGCCGTCATGGCCGATGCCGATGACGAGATTGGCGATGACCAGCGCCGCGATCGTCCAGTGGAAGGCGATCGCGACGCCCGAATAGCGTTCGCCATATGCCAGTCGCGCCATGCCCGTCCCCAAATCGTGAGGGCGGGACAGTCGGCGCAGGCGGACGGGCGGTCAAGCCCGGTCCGCCGGGACCGGCCGGATCAGCCGAACTGCGGCTGCTGCTGGACCACCTTGCCCTGCGCGGCCTGGCGGCCGAAGATGTCGCGCATCAGCGACAGCGAGAAGAGGTGCGCGTAGAGCAGCGGCAGCATGCCCGACTGCGACATCTTGCGCAGCTGGTCGCCGCGCAGCCCGGCGAGCTTTTCCTCGTTGATCATCTGGAAGCCGCGATAGACGAAGGGCTGCTGGCTCTCCTCCATCTGGATCGTCACCTCGCCGTCCATCAACAGCTCCTGCTCGCGCAGTTCGTTCATGAAGTTCTGCGTGCGGGCGCCCGCTTCCTCGAACTGCTGCGCGAAATCGAGGATCGCCTTGGTCACCTGGCTCGGCTGGCCGTTCTCGAACAGCGCATCGCCCTCGTCGAACGGGCCGATCGCCTCCGACGTCGGGTCGAAGCAGAGCGACAGCTCGTCGGCGTCGGGACGCAGGCGCGCAAGCATATAGGGGTAGCGGCGGATGTAGGCGGGGACGTAGAAATTCTGCTCGGCGAGCTTGCCGTCGTCGCCGATGAAGACGTTGACGCCCTCGTTGAGGCCCATCAGCGCGAGCGGGATGGCGTCGTCGCCGACCGAGAAGACGATCGGCATGTGGCGCTGCACCAGCGGGAATTCGTCGGTGGTGACGGGGATGGCGTGCTGGCCGACCAGGAACGGCGCGCTGTCCTGCTGGCGGATACGCCAGTTCGCATGCGTTTCGCTCGAGAGCGGCTCGAGGCCGTTGTAGAACAGGGGAAGCGGCGCGCTGGCCATGGAACTCTCTCCGGGATCGTGAGTTTGCGGCGCAGCCGCGGCTGGCGCGCTGCTCTATTGGTCCGGCGCGGCCGGCGCAAGCGTCACGAGCTTGCCCGGGTTGAGGATGCCGAGCGGATCGAGCCCCGCCTTCACCGCGCGCAGCGCGGCGAGCCGCGCCGGAGACGACAGCCGCTCCAATTCGCCGAGCTTCATCTGGCCGATGCCATGCTCCGCCGCGATCGATCCGCCCGCCGCGATGACGAGGTCGTCGACGAACCGCGTCACCACGGGCACGTCCTCGGCATACCAGCGCGCCGGATCGGTGCCGGGGCGGGCGCGGACGTGGAAATGGACGTTGCCGTCGCCGAGATGGCCGAAGCCGCTCGCATGCGTGCCGGGGAAGCGCGCCTCGCACGCCGCCGCCGCCTCGATCATGAAGCGCGGCATCGCCTCGACCGGCACCGACAGGTCGTGCTGCGAGGCCGGGCCCAGCGCCCGCTCCGCATCGGAGATCGATTCGCGGATCCGCCAGAAGGCGGCGGCCTGCGCCTCGCTCGCGGCGAGCGTCGCATCGCCGATCAGCCCGTCGGCGAGCGCGTCGGCGAGCACCGCCTCGGTCAGCGCCGCGCCGCGATCGTCGGTATGCTCGATCAGCAGGTGCCAGCCATGCTCGCCTGCAAGCGGCGAGCGGATGTCGGGCACATAGGCGAGCACCGCGTCGAGCGATTCGCGCGGCAGGATCTCGAAGCTTTCGAGCGCGTCGGTCGCCGCCTGGAACCGGCGCAGCAGCGCCAGCGCCGCGGCCGGATCGGCGGTCGCCGCCCAGGCGGTGGTACGCGACGCCGGCACCGGCACCAGCCGCAGCGTCGCCGCGGTGACGATCCCCAGCGTCCCTTCCGCACCGACCAGCAGCTGCGTCAGGTCGTAGCCGCGATTGTCCTTCTTGAGCGCGGACAGGCCGTCATGCACCTGACCGTCGGCGAGCACCACCTCCAGCCCCGCGACGAGACCGCGCATCGACCCGAAGCGCAGCACCTGCGTGCCGCCGGCGTTGGTCGAGACGAGGCCGCCGACCGTCGCGTTGCCCTTCGCCCCCAGCGTCAGCGGAAAGCGCCGCCCCGCCGCCAGCGCCGCCGCGTGCAGGTCGGCGAGGATCACCCCCGCCTCCGCCACGGCGAGCCCCGCTTCGGCATCCACGCGGCGAATGCGGTTCATCCGCCGCAGCGACAGGATCAGCGCGGAACCGTCGGCCAGCGGCGTCGCACCGCCGACCATCGAGCTGTTGCCCCCCTGCGGCACCAAAGCGACGCGGTGCTGCGCGGCCGCGGCGACGATCGCCGCGACCTCCGCGGTCGAAGCAGGCGCCAGCAGCGCGGGGGCATGGCCGTGGAAGCGGCGGCGCCAGTCGGTCTCCCACGGCGCGATATCCTCGCGCGCGGTGACGATGCCCTTGCGTCCCAGCACGGGGGCGAGTGAGTCGAGCAGGGCGGTCTGTGTGGGCGTCATCACGGCAAACGCGCTATGCCAAGTTCATCGAACGTTCAACGACCGGGGCTATGCCGCGTCCCCTGCCATGCTGCATCCTGCGCTTCCCTTGTCCCTGCTCGCCCTCGCCGCGCCCACCGCGGCGGCGCTCGCCGACCCGGCGGACCAGCTCGACGGGGTCGAGATGGCGCAGATGACGATCCACGAGCGCATCGTCATCCGCCTGCCGCGCATGAGCCCGGCGCGCACCAGCCTGACCCGCGCCGCCCCGGTCCCCGCCCCCGTACGCTTCAAGGAGAAGAAGGGGCCGAAATGCGTCGCCGTCACCGACATGGGCGGCGCGATGATCGCCGAGCCGGGCGCGGTCGATCTGATTCTGGCGGGCGGCAAGCGACTGCGCGCGCGGCTCGACGACGATTGCGGGCCGATGGACTTCTACAACGGTTTCTATCTGCGTCCCGCCGCGGACGGCAAGGTCTGCGCTGACCGCGACACGATCCGCATGCGCTCAGGGATCAGCTGCCGGATCACCACCTTCCGCACGCTGATCGCGACCCGCTGAGGGGGGCGCGTCGCTCTGCACGACCTCTGCGACAGAATCGCACGTGCTCCTGCGAAGGCAGGAGCCCAGGATGGTGCATCCCCAGCATCGTGACTCTGCGAGACCCTGGGTTCCGGCGTCCGCCGGAACACGGGGAGCCGAGCGGCCCGCACTCCGTCACCCCGGACTCGTTCCGGGGTCCACCGTACCGCGTAACCCACGGCCTGAACGTATGCGGCGCGGTGGATGCCGGAACCAGTCCGGCATGACGGACGAGGCGGGGCCAGTCGCCCGCAAACAGCGACTGGCGGCGACCCGACGATCACGCCACCCCCCCCCTGTCCTACACGCCCCGGTGCGCCCATGATCGCCGACGCTCTTTGACACCGTCGATCCCCGCATGCGCGCGCCCCCCGCCGGGAGGGTGTTTCGAGCGTGACGTACCGTAAACTTCGTCAACTTCCGCGCCTCGGCGCCCCCCGCTTCGGCCGCCCAAGACGCGCGGCGCGGCAGCCCGTGGCAGGCTATGTCACCGCCGTCCTGTTGGAAACGCCGCACCGAAACCATCCGCAGCCCGGCATCCATGCAGCGTTTTCTTGACTTTCGCCGGCAAATCCGCAAGCGCCGCCGCTACGTTTGTCGCGCGCGTGTGACGCCCCGCGCTGTTTTTCCGGACCTTTCGCATGAGCGCCATGGCATGAGCTTCGCCGATCTCGGCCTTTCCGACGCGCTGCTGAGCGCGGTCACCGCGGCCGGCTATACGGAGCCGACGCCGATCCAGGCTTCGGCGATCCCCAGCGTGCTGATGATGCGCGACCTGATCGGCATCGCCCAGACGGGCACCGGCAAGACCGCCGCCTTCGTGCTGCCGATGATCGACATCCTGGCGCACGGCCGCAGCCGCGCGCGCATGCCGCGCAGCCTGATCCTCGAACCGACGCGCGAACTCGCCGCGCAGGTCGCCGAGAATTTCGAGAAGTACGGCGCCGGCCACAAGCTGTCGATGGCGCTCCTCAT
>JBKBTU010000144.1:0-6817 GCA_046290715.1 Sphingomonas sp.
CAGCGAGCCCCGATTACCTGCTGGTAGCGCGAACGGATCTTACCACAATCCATGCTGTGGTTCGGTCACCTTGCACAACGGAGAGTTACGAAGTGGGAACGAAGCCGTTTCCTATGTGGTCGAGCGAGATAAAGGCGGTGCCTACGTCCTGCCGGAAGCCCTCGTCAGCGTCGCCAGTAATCGGCTCGACATTGATCGCAACGCGTATCCGACCAAGCTGCGCCTTGACCGTGAGCACGATCCGTCCACCATCGAGGTGCCGGACCGTAGCGGCGCGTCGTCCCATACAATTCGTAGGCCGGAATGTCCGCATTCCCCCCATTCCAGATCTTGCGCCGCGCCCTTATCGATAGGCCATGCGCGATCTGAGCAACATCGTCATCCTGACCGGCGCCGGCATCTCCGCCGAGTCCGGCATCGCCACCTTTCGCGGCCCGGGCGGGCTGTGGGAGGGGCATCGCGTCGAGGATGTGTGCACGCCCGAGGCGTTGGCGCGCGATCCGGCGCTGGTGCACCGCTTCTACGACCTGCGGCGGGCGGCGTTGGACGCGGTCGAGCCTAATGCCGCGCACCGCGCGCTGGCGCGGCTCGATCGGGAATGGCCGGGCGAGCTGCTGATCGTGACGCAAAACGTCGACGACCTGCACGAACGCGCCGGCGCGACGCGGCTGCTGCACATGCATGGCGAGCTGCGCTCGGCGCTGTGCGGTGCCTGCGGCATACGCCACGAGTGGAGCGATGCGTTGCCGCCCGCGACGGAATGCCCCGATTGCGGCACGCCGGCGCTGCGCCCCGACATCGTCTTCTTCGGCGAGATGCCGTACGGCATGGAGCGGATCGAGGCGGCGCTGGCGGCGTGCGACCTGTTCGTCTCGATCGGCACGTCGGGCGCGGTCTATCCCGCCGCGGGGTTCGTGCAGCTCGCGGACGCTTATGGGGCGGCAACGCTGGAGCTCAACCTGGAGCGGTCGGCGGGCAGCGGCTGGTTTGCCGAGACGCGGCTGGGGGCGGCGGGAATGCTGGTGCCGGCGTGGGTGGATGAGGTGCTCGCCGCCGGGTAAGCGGCTGACGTATCGCCTGCGGCTGCCCCTCCGCCACGGTCTGCGGCCGCACGCCCCCCCTCCCTGCGGTGCAGGGGAGGATCCGGGATCACTCCACCCAGTCGAGACCGATGTCGCGATAGACCTCGCGGTCCTCGTCCCAGTCGGGCTTGACCTTGACGTGAAGGTAGAGGTGGACCGGGCGGTCCATGATCGCGGCGAGCTCGGTGCGGGCGCGGGCGCCGATCTCCTTGATGCGGGCGCCGCCCTTGCCGAGCACGATCGCACGCTGCGTCGGGCGTTCGACGAGGATCTGCTGGTGGATCTCGACCGACCCGTCCTCGCGCTCGCTGTACTTCTCGGTCTCGACGGTGCTGGCGTAGGGCAGTTCGGCGTGGAGCTGGAGATAGAGCTGCTCGCGCGTGACCTCGCTCGCCAGCGCGCGCTCGGTGGCGTCGGAGACCTGATCCTCGGGATAGTGCCACGGGCCGGCGGGCATCGCCGCGGCGAGCGCGGACTTCAGCTCGGCAAGGCCGTCGCCGGTCTGCGCCGAGACGAACCAGGTGTCGGCGAAGTCGAGGAGCGCGTTGAGCTTTTCGGCGTGGAGCAGCAGCTTGGGTTTGTCGGCGACGTCGACTTTGTTGAGGATCAGGATCTTGGGCTCGGGCCGGTCCTTCAGCGCCTCGGCGATGCGTTCCACCTTGGGGCCGATCCCGCCCTTGCCGTCGACGACGAGCGCGATGAGGTCGGCGCCCTCGGTACCGCTCCACGCCGCCGACACCATCGCGCGGTCGAGCCGGCGCTGCGGTTCGAAGATGCCGGGCGTGTCGACGAGCAGGATCTGCGCGGCGTCCTGGATGGCCACGCCGAGGAGCTTGGTGCGCGTCGTCTGCGCCTTGGGACTGACGATCGCGACCTTCTGGCCGACGAGCGCGTTGACGAGCGTGGACTTGCCGGCATTGGGCGCGCCGACCACGGCGACGAGGCCGCAATGTTGGGTTTGGGTCATGGGTTTCGTTCCGAGGGAGTGTGGTGCGGGACCTGGGCTTCGATGGGTTCAGCGCGAACGGAAGTGGCGAGGGATGTACCGTCATTCCCGCGCGCTGCATGTGCGGAGAGGCGGGCTTCGACAGGCTCAGCCCGAACGGGATGGTGGGGGAGCGGGATGTCCGTGTCCGCCACCGTTCGCCCTGAGCCTGTCGAAGGGCTGGGTTCCGCTTGGCGATTCCGTGCGAGGCGGGTCAACGCCTGCCAATCGGAGCCAATGAGCGCTTCCTTTTTGGCGCGGCTCCAGCCCTTGATCTGGCGCTCGGCATCGAGCGCCTCGAGGCGGGTGGCGAAATCCTGCGACCACACCAACGCTACGGGCCGGCGTTGCCGCGTATAGCCTTCGAACGCACCGCTCTGGTGCGCGCCGATCCGCGCGTCGAGGTTGTCGGTGTGGCCGGTGTAGTAGCTACCGTCGGCGCAGAGGAGGATATAGGCCCAGAACGCCATCAGCGGTTCGGTTGGGGAGGGCTGCCCCTCGACAAGCTCAGGACAAACGGGCGGCAGGCGCGCGGGACAAACCGCAGATGGGGGCTGACGGCAAACGCGAGATGAGGCTGAGGTGGCCGCATCACCCCTGCACCTTCGCCAGCAGCGCCTTGGCCGCGGCGGTCTCGGCTTCCTGCTTGTTGGCCCCCGTGGCGGTCGCTTCGGCGAAGGTGCCGATGCGGACCTGCACGGTGAAGCGGGGCGCGTGGTGGGGGCCGGAGCGGTCGACGACGCTGTATTCGGGGGTGCGGCGGCCGGCGGCGGCGGCCCATTCCTGCAAGGCCGACTTGGGATGCTGCGGCGCCTTGTCGGCGGCGTGGACGCGGCTGCCCCAGGCGTGGCGGACGAAGGTGCGCGCGCCGTCGAGACCCGCATCGCGATACCAGGCGCCGATCAGCGCCTCCATCACGTCGCCGAGGATGTTGTCGCTCTCATAGGCGCCGTCGTCGCGCGCCTGCTTGCCGAGACGCAGGTGCGCGCGCACGCCGAGGCTGCGTGCGACATCGGCGCAGACCGCGCCGGTGACGAGCGCGTTGAGGCGCTTGGAGAGCTGGCCTTCGGGTTCCTTGGGGAACAGTTCCCACAGCCATTCCGCCATGACGAGGCCGAGCACGCGGTCGCCGAGGAATTCGAGCCGCTCGTAATTCGCCGCAGCCTGGCTGCCATGCGTCAGGGCGCGTTCGTAGGTGGCGAGGTCGGCCGGGGCACGGCCGAACAGGCCGGCGAGCCAGCCGCGAAGATCGGTGCTCAGAAGCCTTCTCCGATCCGGCTCGGCCGCGCCGCGGTGAACCAGGTCAACGGATTGTACCATCGCGCGCTGCCGTCGGTGGAGAAGAAGGTGACGACCGCCTTGCCCTCGATCCGCTCCATCGGGATGTAGCCCATGCCGATCGGCGCGGGGAAGCGGCTGTCGGCGCTGTCGTCGCGATTGTCCCCCATCAGGAACACGTCGCCCGCGGGCACGGTGTAGAGGCCGGTGTCGTCCGCCTGCGGGATGTCCGCCTGGTCGAGCACCATGTAGCTCTTGCCGTTCGGCAGCGTCTCGCGGAAGCGCGGATAGCGGCAGATCGGCGTCCCCTTGGCATCGACGTCGACGAAGGTCGCGCCGCATTTCTGCTCGTCGAAGTTCGCCGACAGCGGCAGCACGAAGTCGGCGACGCGCTGCTTGGGGATCGGGCGGCCGTTGAGGATGACCTGGCCGCGGCGCACCTGGATGGTGTCGCCGGGCAGGCCGATGACGCGCTTGATCACGTCGTGGTCGGCGTGCTCCGGATCGGTATCGCCCGGTGCGGGATCGGGGGAGCGGAAGACGACGACATCGCCGCGGGCGGGATCGCGGCCGAGAATGCGGCCGGGGATCAGCGGGATGCCATAGGGCAGCGACCAGCGCGAAAAGCCGTAGTTCCATTTGGTGACGAACAGATAGTCGCCGATCAGCAGCCGCGGCAGCATCGATTCGGAGGGGATCGAGAAGGGGGCGAAGATGAAGCTCCGGAGGATCAGCACGGCGATCGCCAGCTTCACGAGGAAGCGGATCGTCTCGCTGGTCTCGGAGCGCTTGGGTCGCGCGGTCGCGGGAGTGTCGGCCATCAGGGAGCCTTAGCCGCCTCCAAGCGTCCTCACCAGTCGTCCCGCATCGCACCGAAACGGGGTTGCCCGCCCCGGCAGGATCGATACGGGGCTGTCACGACTCCCCTCCCCAAAGGATGGAATGCGAACATGAGCGACTGGTCCGCGATCGAAGCCCTGCCCTCCCCCAAGCTCACCGACCTGTTCGAGGCGGACGGCGACCGGCTCGGGCGGTTCAGCCTGGACGTGGCCGGCATCCACTTCGACTGGTCGAAGACGCACCTGACCGCAGAGGCGGTGGAGGCGTTCGCCGCGCTCGCCAAGGCGAAGGACCTGGCGGCCAAGCGCGAGGCGATGTTCGGCGGCGAGCACGTCAACGTCACCGAGGATCGCCCGGTCGAGCACACCGCCGAACGCGGCGAGGGCAACCCCGAGAGCGTGACGCGCGCGCGGCGGTTCCACGAGCGGATGCGCTCGCTGATCGACGCGATCGAAGCGGGCGCTCTGGGCGCCGTCCGGCATGTGCTGCACATCGGCATCGGCGGATCGGCGCTGGGGCCGCATCTGCTGGTCGATGCGCTGGGCCGCGAGGACAAGCGCTACGACGTCGCGATCGTCTCCAACGTCGACGGCGTCGCGCTGGAGGATGCGATCAAGGACTTCGATCCCGCCGCGACCCTGGTGGTGGTCGCCAGCAAGACCTTCACCACGACGGAGACGATGCTCAACGCCGCCTCCGCGCTGCAATGGATGACCGAGCACGGCGTCGAGGATCCCTATGGCAAGGTGATCGCGCTCACCGCCTCGCCCGACAAGGCGATCGAATGGGGCGTCGACGAGACCCGCATCCTGCCCTTCAGCGAAGGCGTCGGCGGCCGCTATTCCTTGTGGTCGTCGATCGGCTTTCCGGCGGCGGTGGCGCTCGGCTGGGGCGCGTTCGAGGAATTGCTCGAGGGTGCGGCGGAGATGGACCGCCATTTCCGCCTGACCGCGCTCCACGAGAACGCGCCCGCGCTCGCGGCGTTCGCCGACCTCTATTACACGCAGGTGCGCCACGCCGAGACGCGCGCGCCCTTCGCCTATGACGAGCGGCTGCGACTGCTGCCGAGCTACCTCCAGCAGCTGGAGATGGAGTCGAACGGCAAGGGCGTGACCGTGGACGGCCAGCCGGTCGGGCGGCCGACCGCGGCGATCACCTGGGGCGGCGTCGGCACCGATGCGCAGCATGCGGTGTTCCAGCTGCTCCACCAGGGGACGCACTTGGTGCCGGTCGAGTTCATCGCGGTGATCGAGCCCGGCGATACGCTGGCCGAGGATCATCACCGCCAGCTGCTGCTCAACGCCTTCGCGCAGGGCGCGGCGCTGATGAAGGGCAAGCAGGTGGAAGACCCGGCACGCAGCTATTCGGGCGACCGGCCGTCGTCGACGCTGCTGCTCGACACGCTCGATCCGCGCACGCTGGGCGCGCTGATCGCCTTCTACGAGCATCGCGTGTTCGTGAACGGGGTGCTGCTCGGCATCAATTCGTTCGACCAGTTCGGCGTCGAGCTGGGCAAGGAAATGGCCAAGGCGGCCGACCAGGGCGGGCAGGAGTTCGACCCCTCCACTACCGACCTGATCCGCCGCGCCGGTCTGGATTGAGGGCGGCCTAGACGCTATGTGTATGGCTGGCCGGAGCCATACACATGCGGACGAATATCGAGATCGACGAACAGCTGATGGCCAAGGTCATGCAGGCGTTCAACTACACCAGCGAGAGCGAGGCGATCGATGAAGCCTTGCGCACGGCGCTAAGGCTGGCGCGCCAACGCGAGATGCACAATCTTCGTGGCAAGGTCGAATGGGAGGGCGATCTCGACGCCATGCGGCGCGATTGATCCTGGTCGACACCAGTGTTTGGTTAGACTTTTTCGTTGATGCGCCGACCCGCCAGGTCGCAGTGCTGGCCGAAAAAATCGACCTGGGTGAGGTCATCATCGGAGACCTCGTGCTCATGGAAATGCTGCAAGGCTGCCGCAGCGACAAACAGGCGCGCGAAATCCAACGCATCACGACAGCGTTCGACCATATTGAGATCAGCGACCGTGACATGGCGGTAACGGCCGCCCGGAACTATCGCATCTTGCGCGGGCGAGGCATTACCATCCGCAAGACGATCGACACGTTGATCGCGACGCGGTGCATCCTTGACGACCTGCCGCTGTTGTACCGGGATCGGGATTTCGATCCTTTCGTCCAGCATCTCGGCCTCCGGTCGGCGATGACCATCTCCACCGGAGTGAATTGATGTCCGACTATGATTACGACCTCTTCGTCATCGGCGCGGGGTCGGGGGGGACGCGGGCGAGCCGCGTCGCGGCGGCGCATGGTGCGCGCGTGGCGGTGGCGGAGGAGTATCGCGTCGGCGGCACCTGCGTGATCCGCGGCTGCGTGCCCAAGAAGCTGCTCGTCTACGGCGCGCATTTCGCCGAGGATCTGAAGGACGCCAAGCGCTTCGGCTGGCAGGTGCCCGACCAGTGCGCGTTCGACTGGCCGACGCTGCGCGACAACGTGCTCGCCGAGGTCGACCGGATCAACGGCGCCTATACCCAGACGCTGGAAACGCACGGCGTCGAGATCATCCACCAGCGCGCCACGGTGACGGGACCGCACAGCGTCCGCCTCGCCGACGG